>JANNTO010000253.1:0-4062 GCA_031403675.1 Gammaproteobacteria bacterium
TGAAGTTCGGCAAGGACAGCTTCCTGATCCCGCGCAAGACCGAGGCGCCCGGGGGCGGGCCCCTGGTCGACCATATCTGCTACACGATCGCTGACTGGGACAAGGACGCGGTCGAGGCCGAGTTGCGCCGCCGCGGGATGAATCCGGAGCCCGACACCGACGAGAGCTTCCACGTCAGGGACCCGGACGGCTATCGCCTGCAGATCGGCAGCGCGCGGCTGATGTACGTGCCCTGATCCCTTCCCCGACAAGGAATACCGACCGATGAAGCGAATCGTCGCTGCACCGTTGCTCGCCCTGTGTCTGCTGCCGATGGCCTCGATCGCCGACGACCAGGACGTGATCGACTACCGGAAGCACATCATGAACACGCTGCAGGCACAGGTCGCCGCACTCGGCATGATCATGTCCGGCGCGATCCCCGACGACAACGTCGTCGCCCACATCGACATCATCGCCGAGACCGCAGCGACCGCGCTCAAGGCCTTCGAGCCGAACGTCGAGGGTGGCGATGCCAAGGCCGAGGTCTGGTCGAAGTGGGACGATTTCTCGGCGCGCATGAACGAATTCGCCGAGCGGACGGCGGCGATGTCGAATACCGCGCACGCAAAAGGCAAGGACGAGGCGCTGCTGCAGGCGATCGACGCATTGACCTGCAAGCAGTGCCACGACGTCTACCGGGTCAAAAAGCCGGCGGCCGAGAATTAGGCGCCGCATGCGCCTGCTGTGGATCGCCCTCGCGGCGTTTGCCGGCGGCGCGTCCGCCGACCAACTCTCCGCCGTCGAACGCGGTCGCTACGTCGCGACGGCCGCCAACTGCATCGGCTGCCATACACGCGAGGGCGGCGCCGCGTATGCCGGAGGCCGCGCGCTCGCCACGCCGCTCGGCACGATCCATTCGACCAACATCACGCCGGATCCAGAGACCGGAATCGGAGACTGGAGCGCAACGCACCTGAAGCGCGCGCTCCGCGAAGGCATCGCCGCCGACGGCCGGCACCTGTTTCCGGCCTTCCCATACCCGTTCTACACGCGCCTGACCGACCAGGACATCGCCGACCTGTACCTGTACCTGCGCACGCTGGAATCCGTGCGCTACGTCCCGCCCGACAACGACCGCGCGTTCCGGGTGCGCTGGCCGATGGCCATGTGGAAAGCGCTGAACCTCGATGCCGGCGCGTACCAGCCGGACCCCGCGCAATCCGCCGAATGGAACCGCGGCGCTTATCTCGTGCAAGGTCCGGGGCACTGCGGCGCCTGCCACACGCCGCGCACCTGGTCACTGGCCGAGCAGTCCGCGGCCCCGCTGCGGGGAGCCGTGATGAGCGACGAGGTCAAGGGCGGCGGCGTGCGCGACTGGTTCGCGATCGACCTCGGCGCGACGCAGCAGGGGCTCGGTGCCTGGACGACCGAGCATATCGTCGACTACCTCGGCAAGGGCTACAGCGCGCGCGCCGGCAGTTTCGGCCCCATGAACGCTGTGATCGCGAGCAGCACCCGCCGGTTGAGGCAGGAAGACCTGCGCGCGATCGCCGTGTACCTGCAGAGCCTGCGCGGCGCCGACTTCGAGGGTGAAGCCGTAAGCATCGAGGCCGCGCGGGCGGGACGGCCACTCTACGAAAAGCACTGCCGTGAGTGCCACGGCGCCTCGGGCCGCGGCGGCCTGTTCGACGGCCCGCCGCTAGCCGGCAGCGCGATCGTGCAGGGCGAGAACGCGTCCTCGCTGATCAACATCATCCTGTACGGTTCAGACCGGCCCGACAGCATCGGCTCCCCGACCTGGGAGTCCATGCCCGCATACGCGGAGACGCTCGACGACGCGAAACTCGCCGCGCTCGCCAACTACCTGCGAGCGAGCTGGGGCAATCGCGCGTCGCCCGTCGCGCCGGAGATCGTCGCGCGCCAGCGGCGTGGCGCGAACTAAGCGGGCGGGCTGAATGACTCGCAGTAACCGGCGGCGTCGACCGGCCCGCTTAGGATCTGGCACGCGCCGCAGGCGCCGCCGACGGGATCGGCGGAAAAATATGCGCAGCGAGCGCAGGTAGCTGAGGCGTTCGCGGAACTGCTCACGTAGTTCAGCGAGGCACGCAGCGATTCGGATTCCGGCTGGACGCAGGCATCGGCGGCGCGCGCCGCGCGCGCGAACGCGATGCCGGCCATGCCCAGCGGAACGGCACGGAGCAGGAGCTGGCGACGGGTCAGTCCGGTCATGGCGCAATCCCTCCTTGCCCGGCGGCGAACAGAATTGTACACGCGGCAAGCGAAAGGCCCCCGCGCGGGGGCCTTTGGATATCGAACATCGACAGCCTTGCGGCCGCGTAACGCTTACGGCAAGGGATCGCCAACGGTGGCGTCCGTGGTGGAACGCGGGTGCGTGTGGTGTGGGGGTGGCGAGTATAAACCCGCCGCCTACCCGAACTCGTTTTTCGTAGGCCGCGCTGATTATCACGGAGGCGGATCTACCCAGGTACCGCAGTTCAATTGCAAGGTGGCATAAACGCCGTGAAGCGCTTCGTTGATGTCGTGCTGCCAGTCCTCGTCCAGCCACTTCGCGTCTTCGCTCGAATTGTCGTGAGTGAACACGACATCGTCGAAGGGGCGCTCGACCTCGAATTCTTCGCTCCATTCCCTGCCATTCGGACAGACAACGAACGCACTCAACGTGAGGCGAAACACCCAGGGATCGAGATCCATGTCGACCTCGTCGCCCACGATTTCCACCCGGCATTCGCCGGCTTCCCAATCGAGCTCTCTGATCTCGCACTCGCAGCGGTGATGTGGTCTCTGCGGCGGCTCCGCGTAGATGCCCTGCATCGCAGCGCAGACCTCGCAGTCGCTGCGCGCCATCCACTCATAGCTCATGATGTCCTCCCACCGTAAGCGTAGTAGCCTAGAGCTGCGCGAAACTGGAACTGCTCGCGCATCAGGGCGCTCCAGCCTTCGTTGTTTGCCGGACGCGGACGATCCGCAAAGGCCTTGCGCATACGCAGATCGATCCGATAGCGATGCACCTGCAGTGGCGTCAGGTTCACGGCGACCAGGACTCCGCCCGCGACGCGGAATTGATCATTCGGTTGCGCCACGGCTGGCAACACCGAGAGCGGCATACGCAGCGTGTGTACGAGCAGTTCCCCGTCCTGCCAGCACCTGAGCAGCGACACGAGGCCCGCTTCGGGTGCGGATCGGTAGAGCTCTCGAAAGAGCAGCAAGTCGCCTTCGCGCAGTTGCGCCGATTCCAGCGCCACCACACGCGCGCGGTCCCAAGAGGCCGGCAGCTCATCGCCCGCCAGTTCCGACCGCATCACAGGTGTCGCGGGTTCGGCGCTCGCCTCGGCGAGCGCGAATATCGTGCCGCGGATGACAGTTGAGTCGACCTCGATATGAGGCGCTGCAACGTGAAGAGTCGCAAAGTCGGGGTGTTCGATCTTCAACGGCCAGGAGCGCCCGAGTGGAACGCGCACGATGCGAAAATGGCCGCGCTCGTCGGTTCGATGTTCGCGCCCGGCGATGCGCAATTTGGCGTTTGCCAGTGGCTGCCCCTCTGACCCGACGACCGTGCCCACGAGCGCACCCGTATACCGCATCACACCGGCATCCTTGAGCATCTCCGCGATCTGCGGCAGCTCGGGTGCGATCGGCGCTATGCCCCGTTCGACGGCATCGCGAAATGTGGCGTCGAGCTCGTCGAGGCGCTTGCGATGCAGCTCATCGATCGCATCGATCTCGCCCCGGACCAGCGCCTCGGCCCACTGCGGTGTCACTTCCGCGACCTGCATTAGCACCGCCATGCGACGCCAGGCGCGCACCTCGTCTTCGGAGGCGAGTGAGCTGACCGCTGCGCGAACTGCGGCGAGACTGACGCGCAGCAAATCACTGACGGTGTGAATAGCGGCCGCGCCGAGTGCTACGGTAGTGGCAGGCCCGATGCCTTCGATTGCAGAGACAGGAGTGTCAATCTCGATTGCCATTGGACGCTCCTTTCATCGGTGTTGCCCTGCTACTTGCTTGGCAAAAGCCCCTTTACACAGGGTCTTGCCAGCTGCATCGGTCGGCGGTAAGCGG
>JANNTO010000254.1:0-3223 GCA_031403675.1 Gammaproteobacteria bacterium
GCGGGTTCGGCCCGCATTTTCCGAGATCCGTTCGTCGTCGTAGGAATCATAGTCGCTATCCAGCGCGCGATGGCGACCACGGGCGGAAGGCAAGGTCGGCGGGCACTTGTAATATCCCATCCGTTTGCCACAGGTGCTCTACGAGGGGTTGCTGTCAGCTGTCAAAATAGAGCGGGCAGATAAGAGAGCCGCTTCAGCTCATCCCTTTGACACCACCACAATCGTTCTCGGCGTGACAGCTTGCGCGTATTAAGCCGGACCCGGCGCCGGTGCCGAAGCTGGACCACACGAGTCGGCTGCAATAGGCTTTGGCATAATCGTCATTCATCCAGCGGCAGATTGTAGTGGCGCATGGCGGCGCCGAAATATGGACTTGAACGCCAGCCCCCGGAAACTGCGCGGCAAGTCCTTGTTCCAGAGCGCCATCGAGGATTCGAGAAAGGCCCGGCTCGCCTGCCCTTCCGTGTGAAAGGCATCCCCGCAATGATGGCAGGTAAGCGCCAAGCGCTAAGAGTCTGTCCGAGGAGTTCAGGCGGGATTGCAGAGTTTTCTGAGCATGAGGCGGATGGATGCCAAGCGCAAGAACGCCAGGGCGGAGCGGTTGAGGTTTTCCCAATCCTTGGCCAGCCTGCGGCAGCGGTTCAGCCAGGCGAAAGTGCGCTCGACGATCCAGCGTTTTGGAAGGACGACGAAGCCTCGTGCTTGGTCTGACCGCTTGATGATTTCCACTTGCACGCTGGCGAGGGCTTGACGCATCGCGGCCTGGAATTCCGGACCCTGATATCCGCCATCGGCGTAGAGTTTCAATAAGAACGGATACAATCCAAACAAGCTCGTCATCACGAGCATGCCGCCGTCCCGGTCCTGTATATCCGCCCGATGGACGACGGCGTTGAGTACGAGCCCTACCGTATCGACGAGAATATGCCGCTTCTTGCCCTTAATCTTTTTTCCCGCATCGTATCCGTGGGGGTCGATCGAGGCCCCCCTTTTTCGGCGCTTTTCACGCTTTGGCTGTCGATGACGGCGATGGTGGGGCTGGCGTCGCGCTGGCTTTGTTCGCGGCACAGGACAAAGAGCGCGTAGTGGATGCGGTCCAGCGTGCCGTCCCAGGTCCACAGATCGAAATAGCCATGCACCGTGCTTTTCGGCGGCAGGTCTTTCGGCATCGCACGCCATTGGCATCCCGTCGTCAAAACATACATGACGCCGTTCATCACCTCGCGAAGGTCCACCGTCCGTTTGTCGCCGCCACGCTTAGCCGGAGGGATCAACGGTTCGACCAGCTTCCATTCCCCATCCGTCAGATCGCTGGGGTAGCGCTGCTTGCCGCGGTCGTATCGCGCACGGTTCTCCGGCGTCCACATCGGTGATCTCCTTCGAATCAGACCACCAAACTTGAATCACAACCGACTCATATGATTCAACAACTCAACGGACAGACACTTAGGGCCCCAGTGACCTGCCCTGAACTTTCATCCGGTGGCGATTAGAGTCCTGACCGTTGATACGCCTCTCGGCGCGGGTTGAGCAAATGGCCCTCGCGCGGAGCCAGTCATGAGCACAGCGCGTGGGCCGTTTGCGGATTGCAGGACGCCGGCGTAAGCCGACGGCGTGATGTAGCCGAGCGAGGAATGCGGCCTCGTCATGTTGTAATCGGCGACCCATTCGGCGGTCGCCTTACGGGCATGATCCAAGCCGAAGAACAGGCTTTCGTTCAGAAACTCGTCGCGCATGCGCCCGTTGAAGCTCTCGACGTAGCCGTTCTGCATCGGCTTGCCTGGCGCGATGTAATGCCACTGAACGCCGTTCTCGGCCGTCCAGGCGAGAATGGCATTGGAGGTGAGTTCGGTTCCGTTGTCGGACACGATCATGCCAGGTTTGCCGCGCACCTCGATCAGAGTCGAGAGTTCGCGCGCGACACGAATGCCCGAGATCGATGTATCGGCAATTGCCGCGAGGCACTCCCGCGTCACGTCGTCGACGATGTTGAGGATGCGAAACCGTCTGCCGCAGGCCATCTGGTCATGCACGAAATCCAAGGACCACCTGGCATTCATCTTCGCCTCGACGAGAATGGGTGCGCGGGTGCCAACGGCTCTGCGTCGGGTGCGGCGCCTGCGCACAGTGAGACCTTCCTCGCGATAAAGCCGATAGATGCGATTCCTTCCGGACGGCTCGCCCTCCCGGCGCAACAGGACGAACAGCCGCCGATACCCGAAGCGCCGTCGCTCGTTGGCAAGCTCGCGCAGACGCGTGCGCAACGGCACATCGTCCGGCCGGCACGAACGGTAGCGGATCATCGTGCGATCGGCAGCGGTCAGGGAACAGGCCCGGCGCTCGCTCATCTGAAGGGCAGACTTCAAATGAGCGACAGCCTCGCGCTTGGCGGCGGGCCCTACCATTTTTTTGACAGAAGCTCCTTCAACGCCGCGTTGTCGAGCATGCCGTCCGCCAAAAGCTTCTTCAGCTTCGAATTCTCGTCCTCAAGCGAGCGCAGCCGCTTGGCGTCGGACACGTCCATGCCGCCAAACTTCGCCTTCCAATTGTAGATCGTCGCTTCGGCGACCCCGTGTTTGCGCGCCAGATCCGCCGCCTTCGCGCCCGCATCGTTCTCGCGCAAAATCGCGATGATCTGCTCTTCCGTGAACCGTTTCCGCTTCATCGTCCGTCCTTCCATGAGGCCGGACTCTAATTCCTCTTGGAGGAAATTCTCAGGGGCAGGTCAAAGGCGAAGCTTTTTTGGAGTTGCGGTTGGGAATGACCCTTGTCGTGCCGCGTTCGTCGAACTCGTCGCTAAAAATCGGTGCTGTCATAGGCTCAGGTCATCGGCGGGCTCTACCCTGTCGCCGAGAGGATGGCGATAAAGGCGTCCTTATAGCCTCCCCGAGCACATGGAACTTCGTATTGCGCCCGCCTCCAAGAAGGGCCAAGTACCCGCTTCTGGATCCCCTTTTCCATCCGCCGCCGCGTGGCAAGGCATGGATGGATTTTGCGACGTGGGACGATCGCGTGGAGCGGTTTCGCATTCCGGCGATGCAGTACCGTAATCTTGTCATGGCGATGCGGGCGGCAGGAACGGAACTAGACGATCGGGCAAAAGCCTTTCAGGACATTGAACTTATCCCCAAGCTAGAGATGGAGCCTTACCCGCATCAGCAGGAAGCATTAGCGGCGTGGGTGAGCGCAGGGCGCATGGGTTTAGTCGTCCTGCCGACGGCAG
>JANNTO010000255.1:0-3486 GCA_031403675.1 Gammaproteobacteria bacterium
TCGCAGAACACCTATGTCCTCGCGCAGGCGCTGCGCCGTTTCCTGGCGCCCGGCGACGAGGTCATCGTCACGAACCAGGATCACGAGGCCAATTCCGGGGCCCTGAGCCGCCTGAAGGACGAAGGCCTGGTCGTGCGCGAATGGCAGGTCGATCCCGCCACCGCCGAGCTGAATCCGAAGGATCTCGAGGCGCTCCTGAGCTCACGGACCCGGGTCGTCGCATTCACGCATTGTTCGAATGTCGTCGGCACCATCAACCCGGTGCGCGAATTGACCGACCGGATTCATCGGGCCGGCGCCTGGGCATTCGTGGACGGCGTGGCTTTCAGCCCACACGGACTGCCGGATGTCGCAGCACTCGGCGCCGATGTTTATTGCTTCTCCCTCTACAAGGTGTACGGCCCGTATCTGGGTGCGATGTATCTGCGACGCGAGCTCAACACTCAGCTGCCCAATCAAGGGCACTTCTTTAACGCCGCGATTCCGGGAAAGCGATTCACGCCGGCTGGCCCCGACCATGCGCAGATTGCGGCGGTTAACGGCGTCATCGATTACATGGACGCCATTGCGAACCGGCACGGTCTCGCTGGCAAGCCGGTGCAGGCGCGGGCCGCGGCCGTTCGGACGCTGTTCCGTGAACATGAAACAGAATTGCTGCAACCCCTGCTCGACTTCCTTGCGATACATCCCAAAGTGCGACTGATCGGCCGGACCCGCGCATCCGAGCGCGCACCAACGGTCGCGTTCGGTGTGCACGGACAGAGTTCCGGCAAGCTGGCGAGTGCGCTCGCAAAAATGAACATCGGCGTCGGAGTCGGGGATTTCTACGCCTATCGCCTGGTGAAGGCGCTCGGCGTGGACATTGACGACGGATTCCTGCGCGCCTCGTTCGTGCACTACACGTCAAAGGCGGAAGTTGAGAGGCTGATCAGGGCACTGGACCAGTTGCTCGCATAGATTTCCGGCCGCGGTCACCGCTAACGACCGACCGGCAACCGCTCGACACACGGGTCGAATGATGCGGCCGCAGCGGCACCCGCCTGGATCGCCGATTCCAGCGACGCCGTGAAATAGGGTGCCTGGCCATTCAGGCTGGTCGCGATGTACACCGCGGATGTTGCGGCACGCACGGGCAGCGCACCGTGGTGCACGATCTGCGTGGCACTCGAAACACCCACGGCACGCACGCTGATAGGCTCGGGCAGTGTTGGGTCGGCACGACGCTCGTCCTCCCAGAGGATGCGTGCAAGTTCTTCAGGAGAGTGGTCCCGCGCTCTGGTGCCATGCACCGGGTGCGTGAAGTCCGTTGCGAGACTCACCGATCCGACCACCACGGTCACGGCGGGTTCGCGCAGATAGGGCGCGTATTGCGAATGCTGGATCAGTATCGGGTGCCAGCCCTTGCGCACGTTGTGGCCGCCCAATGGCAGCTCATTCGGCAATGGGCGGTCAAAAAACCAGGCCAGGCCGAAGTGCTGGTAGACCGATTCGCGCAGGATGGTGGCCAGGTTTTCGCGTGAGTGACCAAAGCCGGTCGCGATGTCAGCGCTGCTTGCCGCGACTACGCTGGCAAGCGCGGGGGGCGGCACGGCCAGAAAGACTGCATCGACGCAATGCCGGGCTCCGTCGGCGGTCTTGACGATCAACTTGTCCGAGCCCTGCACGAGGCCGGACACCCCGGCGTTTACTGCTATTTCGACGCCCAGTTGCGAGAGCGCCCGGTGCCAGAGACTGATGAATCCATCGGGTGCGTTGGGCGGCTGTTTGTTCCAGAACAAGACGCGGTCCGTGTTGAGAAACACCGAACCCAGATTCCTGCGGAAGCGATAAAGAAGTTCCCACACGGTCATGCGCAAGGTGCCGGTGACGGCGCCGAGTGCGGTCGCCCTGACCCAGGCCTGGCATGACTCACTCAGTTTGTTCCGCTCGAGCCATTGCTCCACGGATATGTCTTTGCAGGACCTGATCCCTGCGATGTAGAGCGCAAACGCCCAACCCATCTTTGCCAGGTCGGTGAGTGAGCTGTCGGCCAGCAAGGGCCGCAGCCACTCAGACCTGAGTTCGTGCCTTGCGACAAAGTGATCCTGCCAGCGCGTGCCGAACAGCCGGAACAGCGCCGGTGCCGAGTGGTAGGAGGACTGGTAGACCTTGCAGGAATTCTCGCCCTGGTAGTGGCCGTCTGCGTCCAGCCGGGTCGCCCACAGTCCACCGAGTTCCGATGCACCCTCGAACAACCGCACTCGATGTCCCGCACGCGCGAGCAGTAGTGCCGCGGTCATACCACTCGGCCCGCCGCCGACGACTGCGACAACCCTGGAGGTAATGCTGGCTAATCCAGGTTGATGACAACTTTTCCCCGGGCATGTCCTTCCTCCAGATACCGCATCGCCTCCGCCGTCTCGCTCAATTTGTAGCGCCTGTCAATCACCGGCGTCACTTTTCCGGCCTGCATGAGATCACTCAGGATCGCCAGGTCCTCTTTGTTCAGTTCCGCCATAAACATGCTCATGTCCTGGGATACGAACCATGACAATACAAGTGCTTTAATCGGACCGACGAACACTCCGATCCACGGACCGGCGTCTGGCCCTCCGCCTCCAATCAGAATGTATTTCCCCTCGGGATTCAGGATCCGCCTCACGTCCAGCAACGCGCGGTTCCCGACGTTGTCCAGAACGACGTCGTAACGCTGCCCGCTCGCGGTGAAATCGTCTTTGGTGTAGTCAATGACGTGATCGGCGCCAAGCGAGCGGACCAGCTCGACGTTCCTCGTGCTGGAAACGCCGGTTACCACTGCGCCGAGTGACTTGGCAATCTGCACCGCAAACGTACCCACGCCTCCAGACGCGCCGTTGATCAGCACCTTCTGTCCCGGCTGGATCTGTCCCCGGTCGCGAAGCGCCTGCAATGCGGTAATTGCCGCGATACCGACAGAACCTGCTTGCTCAAAAGTCAGGTTGGCTGGTTTTAGCACCAGCGACCCATCCTCGGCAACCGTCAGGTACTCGCCGAGGGCGCCGAATTTTCCGCCGAATACTTCATCGCCCGGCTTGAAGCGCTTGACGTTCTTGCCGATCGCTTCGACGGTCCCCGCAAAGTCAACGCCCAGCCGCGGGTTCCTGGGTGCGCCAAGACCCGCGTCCATGCGCAGGATGTACGGCTTGCCCCTCAGGTAGTGCCAATCAAGGGGATTTACGGCAGCGGCGTGCACCTTGACCAGGACTTGATTGTCTGCGGGAGTCGGCTTTTCAATGGCCTCCAATGCGAGGACCTCGGGTGGACCGTAGCAACGGTGAACAATGGCCTTCATTGTTGTCGCGTCACTGGAAAGCGCAGGTGCCGGGCCGCAAGCGGCATCGTGGCTCAGGGTGAACGCCAGCGACACAAGCCCAACTGCCACGAACAGCAGGATCGCCCGGGTGATTTTCTTGCGTAGAGTCATGGTCGTACACCTTTGATCAGCAGCCACAGGCAGATTCCGACTTC
>JANNTO010000256.1:0-2963 GCA_031403675.1 Gammaproteobacteria bacterium
TTCACGATCACGACGTCGTGGTCGATCTGGATGTCGCCGGCCGTGACCGGGCCCGGTCCCTTCTTCTGCAGCCGCAACACGACCGAGTTGCGCGTGTGCATCTAGATAGCGAACGACATCAGGTTGAGCAGGATGTCGACGACGTCCTCCTGGACGCCCTCGATGCTGGTGTACTCGTGCAGCACACCCTCGATCTCGACTTCGGTCACCGCGCAACCGGGCATCGAAGAGAGCAGCACACGCCGCAGCGCATTGCCGAGCGTATGGCCGAAGCCGCGCTCGAACGGCTCGATCACGATGCGCGCCTGACGCGCAGCAGTCTCGGTTACCTTGACGGAACGAGGCTTCAAGAACTCAGTAGCGGACCCTTGCATTGCCGTCACCTTTTACTTCGAATACAACTCGACGACCAGATTCTCATTGATGTCCGGGAGAATCTGGTCGCGATCGGGCAGCGCCTTGAGCGTGCCGCTGAATTTTGCGCCGTCCACGTCAACCCACTCGGGCAGACCGACCTGTGATGCGATCGCAAGCGCCGCGGCGATGCGGGCCTGGGTGCGCGCTTTCTCGCGCACCGCGATCACGTCGCCGGCCTGGCACTGGTACGACGCCACGTTGACCGAATCGCCGTTCACCTCGATCGCCTTGTGCGCGACCAGCTGGCGCGCCTCGGCGCGGGTCGTGGCGAATCCCATGCGATAGACGACGTTGTCGAGCCGGGACTCAAGGAAGCGCAACAGATTCTCGCCGGTTGAACCCGGTCGGCCCGCCGCTTTCGCGTAGTAATTACGGAACTGGCGTTCGAGCACGCCATACATGCGGCGCAGCTTCTGCTTCTCGCGCAGCTGGATGCCGTAGCCGGACAGGCGCGTGCGGCGATCGCCCTTGATGCCGCCCGGCGGCACTTCGAGCTTGCACTTGCTCTCGAGCGGCTTGATGCCGCTCTTGAGGAACAGATCGGTGCCCTCGCGTCGCGAGAGCTTGCATTTCGGACCCAGGTATCTGGCCATTATCCTCTCGACCTCAGACGCGCCGCTTTTTGGGCGGGCGGCAACCGTTATGCGGAATCGGCGTCACGTCTTCGATGCTGGTGACTTTCAGGCCGCAGGCATTCAGCGCGCGCACTGCAGACTCGCGGCCCGGGCCGGGCCCGCGCACGCGCACTTCCACGGTACGCAGTCCGTATTCCTGGGCCGCAACGCCGGCTTTCTCGGCGGCAACCTGCGCGGCGAACGGCGTGCTCTTGCGCGAGCCGCGGAAACCGGAACCGCCGGAAGTCGCCCAGGCGAGGGTATTGCCCTGCCGGTCGGTAATCGTGACGATGGTGTTGTTGAACGACGCGTGGATGTGCGCGACACCGTCGGAAACCTGGCGTTTGATCTTCTTGCGCGCCTTGGCGGCGACCGGCGCGGCGGCCTGCTTGGCATCGGCCTTAGCATCCGGCTTCGCTTCGGTCTTTGTTTCGGTCTTCGGTTCGCTCATCTCGGATTAAACCTTGCCAGCCTGAACGTTGGTCTTGATCGCGGCACGACGCGGACCCTTGCGGGTGCGCGCATTGGTGCGCGTGCGTTGTCCGCGCACCGGCAGTCCTTTGCGATGACGGATGCCGCGGTAGCAGCCGAGATCCATCAGCCGCTTCAGGCTCATCGCGTTCTCGCGCCTGAGGTCGCCCTCGACGATGAAGCGGGTCACCTGCGCACGCAGCAAGTTGACTTCGGCCTCGGTCAGGTCGCGCACCTTGGTAGACGGCTGGACATTCGCCGCACGACAGACCGACAAAGCCCGCGAACGGCCAATGCCATAGATGTGCAACAGCCCAATCGAAATGTGCTTGTTGACAGGAATATTGATGCCGGCGATACGCGCCATGGCTACTGGCCTCTGAGCCGTGGGAAACACGGCAGTTTACGTGAAAAACGCATGTTCCTCAACCCTGGCGCTGCTTATGGCGGGCGTCAGACGAGCAAATGACCCGCACGACGCCCTTGCGCCGCACGATCTTGCAGTTCTTGCAGATCTTCCGCACCGAAGGACGAACTTTCATCTCAAGAACCCCTCTTGCCGAGCCCGCGCAGGTTCGCTTTCTTCATCAGGCCCTCGTACTGGTGCGACATCATGTGCGCGTGCAGCTGGGCCACGAAATCCATCACCACCACGACCATGATCAGGAGCGAGGTGCCGCCGAAGTAGAACGGCACGCGGCCGTACGACATCAGTATCTCGGGCAGCAGGCACACCAGCGTCACGTACAGCGCGCCCCAGACGGTCAGGCGCGTCAGCACCTTGTCGATGTACTCGCCGGTCTGCTGGCCGGGCCGGATGCCGGGGATGAACGCCCCGCCCTTCTTCAGGTTCTCCGCGGTCTCGCGCGAGTTGAACACCAGCGCCGTGTAGAAGAAGCAGAAGAAGATGATCAGGCCGCCGTAGATCAGCAGGTGCAGCGGCTGGCCCCAGCCGAGCGCCGCCGCGACCGTCTGCAGCCAGGTGCCGGTCTCGCCGGTGCCGAAGAAGCTCGCGAGCGTCGCCGGGAACAGCAGCAGCGACGAGGCGAAGATCGGCGGGATCACGCCGGACATGTTGAGCTTGAACGGCAGGTGGCTGGTCTGGCCCGCGTACATGCGCCGGCCGACCTGGCGCTTCGCGTAGTTCACCGGGATGCGGCGCTGGCCGCTCTCGACGAACACGCAGAATGCCGTTACCGCGCCGATCAGCAGCAGCAGGATGATCGCGAACGCCGGATTCATCTCGCCGCCGCGCACCTGCTCGAGCGTGCCGCCGATCGCTGACGGCAGGCCGGAGATGATGCCGGCGAGGATCAGCATCGAGATGCCGTTGCCGATGCCGCGCTCGGTGATCTGCTCGCCGAGCCACATCAGGAACATCGTGCCGCAGGTCAAGGTCAGCACCGCCGGCAGCACGAATGAGAACGTGCCGGGATAGATGACGACGCCCTGGTTCTGGAA
>JANNTO010000257.1:0-2634 GCA_031403675.1 Gammaproteobacteria bacterium
GATGGTGACCTCGGCGTCGCTCAACGTCGCCGAACGCCTGACCGGCGATCCATTCTTCCATTTCGAGCGGCAGCTGCTGTCCGTGCTGCTTGGCTGCACGCTCGGCTGCGTGATGCTGTTCGTGCCGGTTTCAATGTGGCAACGATTCGCGCCGGCGCTCCTGATCGTGAGTTTCGTGCTGCTGGTGCTGGTGCTGATCCCGGGTCTCGGCCACCAGGTCAATGGCAGCCGGCGCTGGATCCGCATCGGCATGCTGAATTTCCAGCCGTCCGAACTGGCCCGCTGGCTGCTCTTGACCTACATCGCGGTCTTCGCGGTGCGTCATCAGACCGAGCTGCGTAGTTCCGCGCAGGGTTTCTTCAAGCCGCTTGCGGTGCTGCTGGCAGCGGCCGGCCTGCTGCTGCTGGAACCGGACTTCGGCGCCGCGGTCGTGCTGTGCGTGACCGGCGCCGCAGTGCTATTCGTCGCGGGCGCGAGGCTCAGGGATTTCCTGCTGGTTTGCGCCATCGGCGGCGTGGGCATCGCGGTCGTCGCGATGTCGAGCGCCTACCGGCTGAAGCGCCTGATCGCTTTCCTGGATCCGTGGTCCGATCCGTTCAACAGCGGATTCCAGCTGACCCAGTCGCTGATTGCGATCGGCCGTGGCGAATGGTTCGGCGTCGGACTCGGTTCGAGCATCCAGAAGCTGTTCTACCTGCCGGAAGCGCACACCGACTTCGTGTTTGCAGTGCTGGCCGAGGAATTCGGACTGTTCGGCGTCACCATCGTGGTGCTGGCCTTTCTCGCGCTGACGCTCCGCAGCCTGCGCCTGTCGCGCATCGCCGCCGATGCCGGTATGCCGCTGCATGCCTGCATCGCCGCGGGTTTCGGCGTGTGGCTCGGCCTGCAGGCGTTCATCAACATCGGCGTCAACATGGGCCTGCTACCCACCAAGGGCCTGACGCTGCCGCTCCTGTCCTACGGTCGCTCGAGCATGCTGGTGACGCTGGCCTGGATTGGCGTGCTGCTGCGTGTGCACCACGAGGTCGCCGCCTCCGGCAAGAGTGCGATTCCCTCCGAGGCACGCGGCCCATGACCCAACCAGTCATGATCATGGCGGGCGGCACTGGCGGGCATGTATTTCCCGCGCTCGCGGTCGCAGGCCTGCTGCGCGAACGCCGCGAAGTCGTCTGGCTCGGCACCGCGCGCGGGATCGAGGCGCGACTGGTGCCGGCCGCCGGTTACGCGGTCGAATGGATCGAGGTCGAGGGCCTGCGCGGCAAGGGCCTGGCGCGCTGGTTCGCGGCGCCGGTCTCATTGCTGCGCGCGCTCCGCCAGGCGCGTGGTGCACTGCGCCGGCGACGTCCCGGTGTCGTGCTCGGTTGCGGTGGCTTTGCGTCCGGTCCCGGCGGCCTCGCGGCCTGGCTCGCCGGCACACCGCTGGTGATTCACGAGCAGAATGCCGTCGCCGGCCTGACCAACCGCTGGCTCGCGCGCTTCGCATCGCGGATCGCCGAAGGCTTTCCCGGAAGTTTTCCGTCGCGCCGCCACGCGGTCTATGTTGGCAACCCGGTGCGGCCCGAAATCGCGGCCTTGTCGCCGCCACGCGAGCGCTTCGCCGGGCGCGAGGGACCGCTGCGCTTGTTCGTGTTCGGCGGCAGCCAGGGCGCAGCGGCGTTGAACCGCCTGGTACCGGAAGCGATCGGGCTGCTGCCTGCTGCGCGCCGGCCCATCGTGCTGCACCAGACCGGCAGTCGCGATTGCGAGGCTACCGCAGCGGCCTATCGCGCCGCCGGCATCGAGGCGGAGGTGCGCGCATTCATTGACGACATGGCCGCGGCCTATGCGAGCGCGGATCTGGTTATCTCGCGCGCGGGCGCGCTGACGGTGGCCGAACTCGCGGCCGCCGGCTGTGCCGCGATCCTCGTGCCGTTCCCGGCTGCCGTGGACGATCACCAGACCCGCAACGCAGCCTGGCTCGGCCGCGTGAGCGCGGCCCAGGTCGTGTCCGAGATCGGCTTGACGGCCGCCGAACTTGCGAACCGCCTGGCGACGCTCTGGTCCGGCGGGCGTACCCAGCTGCTCGCGATGGCGGATGCGGCCCGCGCACTCGCGGTGACTGATGCCGCGGAGCGCGTCGCTGCACTGTGCCTCGAAGTCGAGCGGGTACGCGCATGAGTGAACGCATGCGCCGCATCGGCCTGATCCACCTGATCGGCATCGGCGGCGCCGGCATGAGCGGCATCGCCGAGGTGCTGGTCAATCTGGGCTACCAGGTACAGGGTTCCGACCTGCGCGCCAATGCCGTCACCGCCCGGCTCGCGAAGTTGGGCGTGCGGATCTTCATCGGTCATGCCGCAGGCCAGGTTGCAGGAGCCGGCGTCGTGGTCGTCTCGACCGCGGTTGGCCTGGACAATCCGGAACTCGTCGCTGCCTTGGCGTCGCGAATTCCGGTGGTGCGCCGCGCCGAGATGCTGGCCGAGCTGATGCGCTTCCGCCAGGGCATCGCCGTCGCCGGCACGCATGGCAAGACCACGACCACGAGCCTGGTCGCATCCGTGCTCGCCGAGGGCGGGCTCGATCCGACCTTCGTGATCGGCGGGCAGCTCAAGAGCGCGGGCGCGAACGCCAAGCTCGGGACCGGCCGTTACCTGG
>JANNTO010000258.1:0-2254 GCA_031403675.1 Gammaproteobacteria bacterium
CTCCCCTCTCCCTCGGGGAGAGGGGCGGGGGTGAGGGAAGTTGGGCATCCCGATCCTCGCCAACCCACGCTCGCGACGAATCCGCCTCCCTCATCCCCGGCCCTTCTCCCCGAGGGAGAAGGGAGTCTTCCTCCCTCATCCCCGGCCCGTCTCCCCGGGGGAGAAGGGAGTTCTGCTAGCCCCCGGCCGAGAGGCGCCTGGCGCCGGCGACGAAGCGGGCCAGAGTCGGCGAGATCGTGCCGCGCGCGAGCATCACCTCGATCAGCTGAAAACGGCCGCGCCGGCCATGCGCCGCGGCCAGCGCATCGCGCAACTCGCGGCGCGTACGCACGCGCACGCCTTCGCCGCCCAGCGCGCGGGCGATTTCGGCGAAGTTCCACTCGCCCAGATTGCAGAATGCCGCCCCGGGTTCGAACGTGCGGAGCATTTCCCAGCCGGCATTGTTGAACACGACGACGATCGGGTCCCAGCCGTAGCGGGCGCAGTGGCCCAGTTCCATCCCGGTCATCCCGAACGCGCCGTCCCCGGCCAGGATCAGCGGCCGGCGCCCGGTGGCCGCCTGGACGCCGAGTCCGGCGGGGACGCCGTAGCCCATGGTCGCGTAGTAGCCGGGCGCGACCAGGTCGGTGTTCTCGATTTCCATCGCGGTGAACAGGCAGTCGCCGACGTCAGCGGCAATCGGCATCCGGCCGTGCGCGGACATCAGGTCGTTGATTGCGACCGCGATGTCGCGCGGGACGACCGGCGCGTCGTCGGCGGGCAGGCCATGCGGATATGCGGGCGGTGCTACGTTGCAGACCCGCACGGATTGCGCCGCCTGCGCCAGCAGCGCATCGATCAGCGCTGCCAGCGGTATCTCCGGATACGTGTGATAACCCAGCGTCACGCGGCCGTCCAGCGCCATGATGGCCTGGCGCAGGTCGATGCGCTCGCGCGAGACGCCGAAATTGGTGTCCGAGACGATCACGCCGATCAGCAGCAACGCGTCGGACTCTTCGACCAGTCCGGCAATTTCCGGCGTCCCGGCCACGCCCAGGTAGGTGCCGACGAGCGGCGCGTCGCTGCTGGCCAGCAGGCCGCGCCCGAGCAGGCTGGTGACCACCGGCAGGCGCAGCCGGCGCGCGAGCGCCGCGACCTTGTCCTCGAGTCCGTGCCGGCGGACTTCGACGCCAACCATCATCACCGGCCGCTCCGCCCCGGCCAGCCGCGCGAGGATCTCGGCGACACAGGCGGCCAGCGCGTCGGCATCCGGCGCCTGCGGCGGCAGGGCGACAACCGGCTCGCATTCCACGCCCACGATGTCGCGCGGCACTTCGATGTAGATCGGACGCGATTCGCGCCGGCAGCTCGCCAGCACCCGTGCGATCAGCGCCGGCGCCTGCCGCGCGTCGTCCAGCCGCACCTGGTCGCAGGTGATCTCGCGGTAGATCAACGCCTGCGAGTCCAGCGTCTTGGCCTGGTGATGGAGCAAGAGCCCGGTGCGGCTCTCGTGCTGGCCGGGCGCGCCGGAGAGCACGACCAGCGGGGTCTTTTCCGCGTACGCGGCCGCCACCGCGTTGGTCATGTTGAGCGCCCCCGCGCCGTAGGTCACCGCGGCGACGCCCAGCGAGCAATGCAGCCGCGCGGCCGCGTCGGCGGCGAAGCCCACGCTGGGCTCGTGGCTGAGCGTGTACAGCGGGAGCACGCCCGAACTCTCGATCTCCTTGAACAGCGGCAGCGCGAAGTCGCCGGGAATGCCGAAGATCTCGCGCGCGCCGTGGTCGCGCAGCGCCGCCAGCAGTGACTGCGCCAGGTTCATCGGATCGCCTTGCGCGCGGGTGGAGAGAACATCCCCATCATCAAACGCCGAGGTAGCGCACCAGCAGCGACGTGTCGGCCAGCGCGGCGGCGGACGGTCCGGTCCACACCACCCGCCCCTTCTCCAGCACCACCGCCCGGTCGGTGTGTGCGAGCACTGCGCGGTAGTTGCGGTCGACGATCAGGGTCGCGATCCCGGACGCGCGCACGGCGCCGACGATGCGCCAGATTTCGCTGACGATGAACGGCGCCAGCCCTTCGGTCGCTTCGTCGAGGATCAGCAGGTCGGGATTGGTGAGCAGCGCGCGGCCGATCGCGAGCATCTGCTGCTCGCCGCCGGAGAGCTGCTGACCGCCGTGGCCGATCCGCTCGGCCAGGCGCGGGAAGGCCCCCAGCACGTCGTCGAGCGTCCAGTCGGCGCGCCCGCCGCTGCCCTGCCGCGCCGCCATCACCAGGT
>JANNTO010000259.1:0-1734 GCA_031403675.1 Gammaproteobacteria bacterium
CGCCGGTCTGGCTGATTACCGGCGACGAACAGCTGCTGGTCGGTGAAGCGGCCGATGCCGTGCGCGCCCGTGCGCGCGCAGCGGGTTTCACCGGCCGGGACTTGTTCATCACCGATCGCGCATTCGACTGGTCGGAGCTGCTGGCATCCAGCCAGTCGCTGTCGCTCTTTGCCGAGCAACGCATCATCGAAGTACGTATGCCAAGCCCGCGTCCCGGCAAGGAAGGCGGCGCGGTACTTGCAAGGCTGGCCGCCGATCCGCCACCGGACACGGTGTTGTTGGTGATGACCACGCACCCGGAGCGCGACACTTGGGCATCCGCCTGGTTCAAGTCATTCGAAAAGCACGGCAATTACGTGCAGACCATGCCGGTCGACATCAAGCGCCTGCCGCAATGGATCACGCGCCGCGCCGCGCGCCACGGTTTAGCCATCGATGCCGGCGGTGCGGAACTGCTGGCCGAACGCGTCGAAGGCAATCTGCTGGCGGCGCATCAGGAGATCGAGAAGCTCGCCTTGCTGCACGCGGGCGGCAGGATCGGTGCCAGCGAGGTGCAGTCCGCGGTCGCAAACAGCGCGCGTTACGACGTATTCCAGCTCGGCGAAGCGGCGCTCGATGGCGATGCGGCGCGTTGCCTGCGCATCCTGGCCGGACTTCGGGCCGAAGGTACGGAAGTGCCGCTGGTGCTGTGGGCCGTGTGCCGCGAATTGCGCGGGCTCGCCGAGGCGCGGTCCAATCCGGGTGCGGCGGCGGGCTACGGTCACCAGGCCGAGCGGCGCGCCGAATTGCTCCGGCGCGCGGTCCAGCGCACCGCCGGCCAGCCGCTCGAACCACTGTTTGTCTGTGCCGCGCGCGTGGATCGCGAGGTCAAGGGCCTTGGGCACGGCGATCCGTGGACGTCTCTGACCGGGCTGGTCGCGGCGCTCGCGGGCGCGCAGCTGCCGCTCGCTCCGGCCGCCTGAGTCGGGATGCGGCCATTCGGCGTATTCGGCGGGATGTTTGACCCGATCCACTACGGGCACCTGCGCACGGCGCACGAACTTCACGAGACCCTCGGATTGGAAAAGATTGCCTTCGTGCCGGCCGGCGATCCGCCGCATCGTGCCGCGCCGCTGGCCGACGCCGCGACCCGTCTCGCGATGGTGCAGGCGGCCGTGCAGGACGATGCCCGGTTCCTTGTGGATGACCGCGAACTGCGCCGCGCCGGTCCTTCGTACACGGTGCTGACACTCGAGGAATTGCGCGCCGAACGCGGCGCACAGCCGCTAACGCTGATCATGGGCATGGACGCCTTTGCCGGCCTCGATCACTGGCATCGGGCCGCGGAGCTGATCGGACTCGCGCATCTGGTCGTTGCGATCCGGCCCAGGGCACCGCGGCTTTCCGATGGCCTCGCGGCAGAGCTGCTGCGGTGCAATCGCTGCAATGATCCGGCCGAGCTGTCCGGGTCCCCCGCGGGCCTCGTTTATGTCAGCGCGGGGACCCAGCTCGACCTGTCGTCGAGCGCGGTGCGAGCGGTGGTCGCAGCCGGTCGCGATCCGCGCTACTTGATGCCCGAGGCTGCGCGTAGGATCATCCTTGCCAGGGGTAGTTACGCCCGGCCAGGTGACACGAAAGAATGACCGCAACGAAAACCAAGAAGAAGACCAGGAAAGCACCTGGCGCATTGACCGACATTGCCATCGCCGCACTCGCGGACATGAAGGCAGTCAACGTGAAAGTCCTCGATGTCCG
>JANNTO010000260.1:0-10674 GCA_031403675.1 Gammaproteobacteria bacterium
CCGGGCCTGACGATCTGCGCCATCGTGATGCCGGTCAGCACATCCACGCAGTGGAATACCAGTGCGCCCACCAGAGTCACCGGGGCGATGAGCCCCATCAACGTGACCGGGACGATCTCGACCGGGATGCCCGCTTCCGCACAATCGAGCAGGTTCTGGCAGGAGTCCTCGCCGAAGCGGAAATTGCCGGTGGCAGTAACCGTGAAGATCGACAGTGGCTTCGCGATCAGCTCGGCGCGATCGCGCCGGAACAGCTGCATCATCTCGACCATGCGCGGCACGCCGTGCTCGCCGAAGGCGCCAGATACCACCGGCTTTTTCGAGGTCACGAGCGTCATGTAAAGACGCCAGGCATCGGAGACCTGCGACTCGATGTCCTTGTTGGTCGAGAATGCCGTGGCGAGGTAGGCGATATGCTGCAGACCGTCGCAGAGTCGCGCGTACTCGATAAAATCGGTCGAGTCGGAAAGGCGGGTTTCACCGGTGCGGTGATCCATGATCTTGAGACCGCTCGAGCCCGGCACGAAGTGCACGTTGTAGCCGCCAATTTCCGCGTGCGGCTGGCCGTCGCGGTTATAGAGCGTGAATGACTTCGGCGCACTGGCAATGGCGTGATCGACCACGTCTACCGGAAACAACACTCGGTTCGTGCCGTCCGTGGTCTTCAGGCCGTGATCGAGCAGGCGTTGCCGCATCTTGGGGCCGCAGACTTCCATGCCGATCTCGGCCATGATGCGCTTGGCCTCTGCCAGAATCTTGCCGATGAGTTCGTCGCTCAGGACGTTGATTGTTGGTCGCATGACGCCTCTCTCGCCTCGATCGGGTTATCTCGTGATGATCTCGTGCTTGCGGCGCGCAACGTAGTCGGTGAGCGCCTCTTCCGTCGCCGGGTCAATGGGCGGCCGCTGGTATTCGGTCAGCAGTCGCTTCCAGATGCCGTTGGCACGCTGCGCTGCGTCCAGACTGCCAGTCTCCTGCCACGACTCGAAGTTCTGGCGGCTGGAAAGCATCGGCATGTAGAACGCGGTTTCGAAGCGGGCCAGCGTATGCGCCGTGCCGAAATGATGGCCGCCCGGCTCGACACTCGCAATCGCGTCGAGTGCCAGCTCGCCGGCGTTGACTTCGATGGGCCGCAGGAACTCGGCCATCATCTGCAGCATTTCAGCATCGGTGATCAGCTTTTCAAAGGACGCCGTGAGGCCGCCCTCGAGCCACCCGGCGGCGTGATACACGAGATTGGCATGCGCCATGATTGCGCCCCACAACGACATACCGCTCTCATAGGCCGCCTGCGCGTCGACGCAGTTGGATGATGTCGTGTTGCTCGAGCGCAGCGGCAGGCCCAGTCGGCGCGCAATCTGGCCGCTGGCCAGCGCAGCCTTGGTGTATTCGGGAGTACCGAGTGCGGGCGCGCCGCTTTGCATGTCGACGTTCGAGGCAAAGGATCCGTAGATTATCGGGGCGCCCGGTTTCACAACCTGCGCCAGGGTCGCGACCGCCAGTATCTCGGCGGTCTGTTGCGCCAGCGTGCCGGCGATCGTGACCGGACTCATCGAGCCTGCCAGCGTAAAGGGCGTGATACAGCAGGCCTGACCGGAGGAGGCGAGCTCGATGACGGCCTCGGTCATCGGGATATCGAGCTGCATGGGAGAATTCGTGTTGACGATCGCCATCACTGCCGGATCCCGCGCCAATTCCTCACGACTGATGCCGTGTGCGATGCAGGTCATCTCGATGCAGTCGACCGTGCGCTCGCGGCCGAGCGCATAGGCCTGGCAATTCTTGTCGAGTAAAGTGCACTGGGCGAGATAGAGATCGAGGTGCCGCGACTCGGGCGGCAGATCCATCGCCTCGAACGCGCCGCCACCCTCCTGATGCAGGATGTTCAGGCTCTGGATGAGGCGCATGTAGTCGCAAAGTTCCGCGTGGGTGCCGGGCCGCCGGCCCCGGTCGAGGTCGCTGCAGAATGCCGGTCCGCCCACCGCGCCGAACACCAGGTCATTGCCGCCGATGCGCAAGTCACGCGCGCGATTGCGGGCGCGGAGCGTGAATTTCGCGGGTGCGAGCGCGAGCTTCTCAAGCACCAGCCCGCGATCGAAGCGCATCATCCGCGTTGTCTCGTCGGACTCCGCTCCGGCCGCACGCAACAGCTGGCGGCTGCTTTCCTCGAGAAATCTCATGCCGCGGGTCTCGAGAATCGTCAGCGCGCCATCGATGATTGCCTCCACATGATCGGCGCTCAAGACCTCGATCGGCGCATAGGGATTGACCAGACGGCTGTATGGCAGCTGTCGGATCGCATTCACCACTCGCCTTTCCTTGCTGGCGCGTCGCGTCATGGCATTGACCAATTACGTCCCATGCTGCAGATCGGCGACTAACCGGCGACGCCATTCTTCCGATTGCGTGACTTTGTTGAAACAGAAGAGATGAAATCCGGAGATTCCGAGTTGCAGCTCCGCGAGCCGCGGAGCCAGTTCAAAGAGGAATACGTCCGGGCGATAGATCTTTGGTCCGAACAACCGACGTACGACCTGGCCGCGCTGGCGCAGCAGGCGCAGTGATGCGCCGACGCCGATTCGAAGCGAAGCCTCGATCAGCGCGGCGCGATCGAAGACTCCGGGCAGACCAATCCACGCCGCCAGGGTGATGCCGCGGGCGCGAATCATTGCGAGCCAGGCCGAGATCGCCGCCGCATCGAAGCACATCTGCGTGACCAGGTAAGTCGCAAATTGTTGCTTGGCGGACAATTCCTGCAGCAGGGTTTCAGCATCAACCGCCGGGTGACCCTCCGGGTGGGCGGCGACGCCAATGTGTCGCAGCCGATGATCAAAGTCCGCAATGTCGCGCAACAACTGCAGCGCGGTCGTGTAGTTGCCGATCGGTCGCGGCGCATCGCCGCCCGGGACAAAGATGCTCTCGACGCCGCAATCGGCGAGCCTGCCCATGATTTGCTGCAGATGGTCCTTGTCACGCACCATTTTTGCAGCGATATGCGGTACCACGCGAAAACCACGTGCAGTCAGCCGCGCGGTGCAGTTCATGGTCTCGTCGACGCCGCTCCGCGGCGAGCAGGTGACCGCCACGTATGCGCCCGGCTCCAGGCTGTCGAGCCGCTGCTCGATGCTCGGGCTCGGAAAGATTTCCATGTAGGTCTCATGCACGGCATGCGCCAGCGCCTGGCGCTCGATATCCGGCAATGGGGGTCGTGCTGGCTGCATCAGCGCCGAGCGACTGTTCCAGCGGCGGCCGGGCAGATCCGCATCTGCGCGTGTAAACTATTGTTTATCATAGGTTTATTTAGATGTGAGGACATCCGGCAGGGCAGGCAAAAAGCGCCCCTGGGGCGCGCTGCCTGACAAGCTAAACGATCGTTCAACAAGAAATCAAGCCGGACCGAAAACCCTGCCCGTGAGTGCCGGCGCGAGCGACCTCAATTCAGGGCGTACAGCTTGCCGTCCGTGCTGTCGACGTACACGACACCCTGGTCGACGGCCGGCGACGACATGATTGCGCCGATCGAGAGGTAGCGATGGAAGTCGAGGTACATGTCCTGAAAGTCGCCGAAAATTGGAGCGAAGGAGTCCTGGTTCAGGCTGCCATCCGCGTGCAGCACTTTCAGCGGGTCTTGTTTTGACGCCTCGGTCTGGAATTGCCAGGCGAGCGCGCCACTTTTTGTGTTGACGGCATAGAGCCTGCCGTTGTGGCTGCCGAAGTAGGCAAGGTCACCGGCGAGCGCAGCCGAAGAGAAAATGAATGACTTCGCGTCGAAGTTCCAACGCAGGCGGCCGGTCCTGGCATCGAGCGCCATGAAGCGCGAACTGTCCGACGTGCCGACGTAAACCACACCGTCACGCACCGCGGGTGTGCCATTGACCCAGGACTTGCTGGTCGGGTAATCCCATTTTTTGCGGCCCGTTACCGCATCGAGGGCATAAACATGCGCATCGCGACAGCCGACGTACACGGTGCCGTCGACGACGGCCGGAGAAGACTGGAACCCGACCTGATTGTGATGAACCGGATCCAGCCCGGACTGAAATGCCCATTTCTGGGCCCCGGTCTCGGCGTCGAGCGCGTATAAGACGCCATCCCAGCTGCCGACGAACAGCGTGCCGGCGACCACGGCCGGTGAGGCATGAACGACGTCTCCGGTTGCGAACTTCCACTGCAGAATGCCGCTCTTCGCATCGACCGCGTAGATGTTTCCGTCGCCCGAGCCGAAGAACACCTTGCCGTTTGCTACCGCCGGCGAGGAGGTGAACACATCCCAGGCATCCGGAATGGTCTGCATGGCAGGCGGATAACCGTGCAGGCCGCGTGCTTCGAACTTCCGTTCATATTCGATCGCATAGACCCACTGCGGCGCACCGGTGGCGACATCGAGCGCCACGAGCGAACCCGCGCCCGAGACGAAATAGAGAGTGCGATCCGCGATGGCAGGCGACGAAGCGATCGAGCGGCTCGACTTGAATTTCCATTTCTCCTGGCCGGTCTGCTGGTCGATTGCGTGGATGTGACCGCTGAGACTGCCGATGTAAACCACGCCATCCGCGATCACCGGCGAGTTCAGGATCGGGCTGCCTGTGTCGAAAGCCCACTTGACGCCGCCGAACTGCACCGGGCCGGCGCCCTGATAGACACCAGTGCGGGCGACGTTACCGTGGAATGTGCTCTGGGCAAGGGCGGGCGATACGAGGCCGACCAGCAGCAGCACTGTGGTGGTGTGTTTCATGTCGTCACGATAATGAGTCGCGCGCCGGTCTGGTGCTGCGAGTCAGGCAATTCGTCGCGCCGATACGGCGTCTTGCCGCAAGATTGTCGTGCCCTTGTCCATGATGTCGTTCGGATCCAAGGCGGGATACCCGGTCAGTATGGCGTGGGACAGTTCACCGACTTACTATGACCGATCCAGGAAAGGCATCGGGGAATCGGGAGACGCCAATGTTCCGAGCTCTGTTCCCACGACCGTGGGTCCGTGACCTGCATGGCGCCGCGCGCGCGGCACTCTTGTGCCTCGGTGCCTGCACGGCCTTCATGCCCGGTGCGCACGCTGCGAGTTTGCCGCGGGATCCCGAGGCATGTCGGGCCGTGCGCCTGTCCGACGTCGGCTGGACCGCCGAGACGGCGACGACCGCGGTATTCGCACAGCTGCTGAGCGAACTCGGTTACCAGCCGTTGATCACCGTGCTTTCGGTCCCGGTCACCTTCGCCTCGATGAAGAACCAGGACATCGACATCTTTCTCGGCAATTGGCTGCCTGCGCAAGGCGCCATGCTGAAGCCGTTCATCGACGACCGGTCAATAGAGCAGGTGCGCATCAATCTGGATGGTGCCAAGTACACGTTGGCCGTGCCCGACTACCTGCATAAAGCGGGACTGAAAGATTTCGCCGACATCGCCCGATTCAGGGATGAACTCGGCGCGTCGATTTACGGCATCGAGCCCGGCAATGACGGCAACGATCACATTCTCGCACTGATCGAGAAAAATGCGCTCGGACTCGGCGGCTTCAAGCTGATCGAATCGAGCGAGCAGGGGATGCTGGCCGAAGTGGAACGCGCGGTGCGCGCCAAGCGGCCGATCGTGTTCCTGGCGTGGGCCCCGCACCCGATGAATACCCATTTCGCGGTCCGCTACCTGACCGGTGGCGATGCCACGTTCGGGCCGAACTTCGGCGCAGCGACCGTGAACACGCTCACGCGCACCGGGTATTCCGCCGCCTGCCCGAATGTCGGGCGGCTGCTCGCCAACCTCGAGTTCAACGTCGATCTCGAAAACCAGTGGATGGACGAGATCCTGACCCGGAAGGTTTCCACCTCGGATCTGGCGAAGCAGTGGATCTCTTCACGACCGGAACTGCTCGAGCAGTGGCTCACCGGCGTCGTGTCATTCGATGGCCGGCCGGCTCTGGAGTCGTTTGAAGCGCGGGAGTCCGGCCGGCCGCTGTCCTCTTTCGAAACATGGATCACCACGCACAAGATCCCCTTTGGAGACGCGACGACACGGTCGGTCGAATACACCAAGCTTCACGCCAGGGGATTCTTCGACGGTGTGGCCGCCTTCATCCTCGGCAGTACGACCGCGATCGGCGCGGTGCTCAATGCGTTGCCGCCGCTGCTGTTGATTGCCGTGCTTGCGCTGGTGGCGCTGGTGCTGCGCCGCTCGATCGGGCTCGCGGTATTTGTCGTGCTGTCGCTGCTGTTCATCATGAATCAGGGATATTGGGATGCGACGATCGAGACCCTGACTCTGGTGCTGGCCGCAGCACTGATCGCGACCGCCATCGGCGTGCCGCTGGGAATCGTCGCGGCGCGACGTCCGCGACTGTATGCGGTGATGCGCCCGGTACTCGACCTGATGCAGACGCTGCCGACATTTGTCTACCTGACACCCACGCTGGTCCTGTTCGGACTCGGGGTCGTGCCAGGACTCATCTCGACGGTGATCTTTGCGCTGCCGGCACCCATTCGCATGACGCAGCTCGGCATTTCGTCGGTCCCAAAGCCGCTGCTTGAAGCGGGCCAGGCCTTTGGCGCTTCTCGGCTGCAGCTATTGTTCAGGATCGAACTACCGAGCGCGATGGCGACCATCCTCGCCGGCATCACCCAATGCATCATGCTGAGCCTGTCGATGGTCGTGATCGCGGCACTGGTTGGCGCCGGGGGCCTCGGTGTGCCGGTGGTGCGCGCGCTCAATACGGTGCAAGTGGGCATGGGCTTTGAGGCGGGCATTGCGATCGTCTTGCTCGCGATCATCCTTGACCGGATCAGCCGACCGTCGGACCCGACGGGTGTCAAGTGAGCATCGCGCTCGATTTTCAGGGCGTTGACATCCTGTTCACGAACGCCAGCGGCCGCAAGCGGGCTGCCGCACTCAAGAGCGCGCTCACGCTGCTCGATGCGGGCCGCGACCGGGCCGAGATTCAGGCGGCCACAAAAGTCGTGGTCGGGGTCAGCAATGCGAGCCTCGCCGTCAAGCGCGGCCAGATTTCGGTGCTGATGGGGCTTTCCGGTTCCGGCAAGTCGACCTTGCTGCGCTCGGCCAATGGTCTCAATCCAGTGACACGCGGACGAGTGCTGGTCAGCGACGGGCAGCAGCAGATCGACGTCGCCCGTTGCGACGCCGCAACCCTGCGACGGCTTCGACGCCGCAACATCGCCATGATTTTTCAGCAATTCGGCCTGCTGCCCTGGCGCACGGTGCGGGAAAACGTGGGTCTTGGCCTCGAATTGCGTGGCGAGTCGGCCGCAGATGTCAGGCGCATCGTCGCCGAAAAACTCGAACTGGTCGGACTGGCGCAATGGGCCGAGCGCTACGCTCATGAGTTGTCGGGTGGCATGCAGCAGCGCGTCGGTCTGGCACGCGCATTCGCCACCGACGCGGACATCCTGTTGATGGACGAGCCGTTCTCCGCACTCGATCCACTGATCCGCGGCAAGCTGCAGGACGAGCTGTGCGCGCTGCAGGAGCGGGTCAAGAAAACGATCCTGTTCGTCACCCACGACCTCGACGAGGCACTCAAGCTGGGTGATACGACGACCGTGCTCGAAGGCGGCAAGATCGTGCAGAGCGGCACACCGGCCGACATCGTGCTGCGACCGGCGAATGCCTATGTCGCCGAGTTTGTGCGCCACGTGAATCCGCTGTCGGCCCTGGATGGGAGTGTCGTGATGAAACCCTGGGGCAGCCTTGACCAGGAAGACGGCAGGCGCTGGCTCGATCCGGCCCGACATTACGAAGTGCTGGGCGATGACCGCGGGCATCCGACGGGTGTGCGGCTCGGTGGGCGGGTGCTCGCACTGCACGGACCGGATCGCCCGGCGGGGGATGGACTGGTTGTGGTCGACGTCCACACCGGGTTGCGACAGGTCATCCCGTGGTTGCGCGACACCGGTCACCCGGTGCTGCTGACCGAGAACGGCGTGGTCTGCGGAGTCTGCGGGCCGGTAGAGGTGATCCGCGCGCTGGCCGGTAACGATGGCGCACAGGGGCAAGCGGACGACGCAATCTGATCAGTCCCGCGGCGATCCCGTGACCATACTGGGAGCATTGCAGGCGGGAACCAGGCCACCATGTCCAGCGCGGACCAACCGCAGCCATCGACCGGACCACGCGTGTTGCGCAGCGGGCGCGAAGCCAAGCGGGCCGCGCGCGCTGCCCGAGCCGCAGCCTCGGTGCCATTCATTACCCGTGCGCTGCCCCGTTTCGAGGTGCTGGGCGATGAGGGTCTTGCTCTCATCGAACGCAATGCCGACACGATCCTCGCGGAAGTCGGCATTGTGTTCCGCGACGACCATCCGGAGTCGCTGCAGATCTGGCGGGCTGCCGGGGCCGAGGTCGATGGTGAACGCGTGCGGTTTCCGCGCGGGATGTGCCGCGCCATCGTGCAGCGCAGCGCGCCGCGCGAGTTCATCCAGCACGCCCGCAATCCGTTGCGCAATGTGCGCATCGGCGGCGATGCCACGGTGTTCGCACCGGCCTACGGTTCGCCGTTCATCCACAACCTGGACGAGGGCAGGCGCTACGCCTGCATCGAGGATTTCCGCAACTTCGTCAAGCTCGCCTACCTGACGAACTCACTGCACCATTCGGGCGGCACCATCTGCGAACCGGTGGATCTGCCGGTCAACAAACGCCATCTCGACATGGTCTACAGCCACATCAAGTACAGCGACAAGGCGTTCATGGGCTCGGTCACGCAACCCGAGCGTGCCGCTGACAGCGTCGCGATGGCCCGCATCGTATTCGGTGACGAAGCCATGGATCCCGTCACCGGCCGGCCAAAAACCACGCTGATCAGCCTGATAAACGTCAACTCGCCGCTGATCTACGACGCCACGATGCTGGGCGCCCTCAAGGTCTATGCGCGGGCGAACCAGGCCACAATCATCACGCCATTCATCCTTTCGGGCGCGATGTCTCCGGTCACCGTGGCGGGCACTGCAACGCAAACCCTGGCGGAGGCACTGGCCGGCATGGCGTTCACGCAGCTGCTCAATCCCGGTGCGCTGGTCGTGTTCGGCAGCTTCGCGTCATCGATCTCGATGCAATCCGGCGCGCCAACCTTCGGCACGCCGGAGCCTGCGCTGGTGCTCTACATCATGGCGGCGCTGGCGCGACGGCTGGGCGTGCCGTTTCGTTCCGGTGGCAGCCTCTGCGCGGCGAAGATTCCCGATGCGCAGGCGGCTTTCGAGTCCGCGCAGACACTGCTGCCGACCTGCCTCGCTGGCGTCAATTTCGTGCTGCACACCGCCGGCTGGCTCGAGGGCGGGTTGGCGATGGGTTACGAGAAGTTCGTGATGGACGCCGACCAGGCCGGCATGATGCACACGCTGCTGGCGGGAGTGGACCTGAGCGAAAACGGGCAGGCGCTGGACGCGATCCGCGAAGTGGGTCCGGGCAACCATTTCCTTGGCTGCGCCCACACGCAGGCGAACTTCGAGAGCGCCTTCTATCGCTCGCCGCTCGCGGACAACAACAGTTATGAGCAATGGCTGGCCGAAGGCTCACTCGAAATGGCGCAGCGGGCCAATGCGCTCTGGAAGAAGCAGTTGGCTGAGTACGTCGCGCCGCCGCTCGACCCGGCGATCGACGAGGCGCTGCTCGATTTCATGAATCGCCGCAAGGCCGCTGCGCCCGATTCAAACGTCTGAGCGCACCGCGCTAGTCGAGCCCCTGATCCGCGAGCGCAATCAGTCGCCGTTCGCGCGCCAGATCGAGGTTGCGGCACAACGCCCAATAGAGCAGCGCCGATACCGGCAATCCCACCAGCATCGCGAGGTCCGCACCGTCCAACGCGCGGGCGATCGGACCTCGATACATGCCAGAGCTGAAAAACGGGATCATCACCGTGAAACCGATCAGATAGGTCGTGATGCCACGCCAGTTCCAGCGGCCGTACAGGCCGTTGGGATTGAAGATCTCGCGAATGGAGTAGTGCCCTTTGCGAACCACGTAAAAATCCACCAGGTTGATCGCGGTCCAGGGTGTCATCAGATAGAGCAGCAACACCAGCAGGTCGCCAAAGCGATGGACAAAATCGCTGGATGCGAGCAGGCCCAGTCCAAGCATCGCGGCGGTCGCGATGGCGAGACAGACCAGGCGCCTGAATGTCGAAGCGGGCGCCGGGTGCACCGAGTCGGCAACCGACATGAGCGCCAGCGATGCGCCATAAGAGTTGAGACTGGTGATGGTCACCAGTCCAAACAGGGCCGCGATCAGCAATGGCAGGCCGAGCCCAGGAAGCGCAGCATCGGCAGCGTCCCGCATCGCCGCCGCGACTTCGGCCTGCGGATAGAGCGCAGCGCCCAGACTGCCGAGCAGCATCATCCACGCACCGCCGACGAAAGCCCCAAGATAAGTCCACCAGAACGATTCGCGTACCGAAACCTCGCGCGGCAGGTAGCGTGAATAGTCGGAGACATAGATCGACCAGCTCAGCTGGTATGCCGCCGCCGCGAAAAACTGCACCAGAAAGGCCGTTCGATTGAATTCGCCCAGATCCCAGTGGCTCGCCGGCAGATCGATCTTGAGCAGGGCTGCAACCGAAAATATCAGCAGTGCCGCGATCATCGCGTAGGCGACCCAGCGCTGGGTCTTGTGTATCCAGTCGTAGCCGACCGCCGCGATCACGGTTGCTGCCACGGTGAATACCACCATGATGAGCGGATC
>JANNTO010000261.1:0-13142 GCA_031403675.1 Gammaproteobacteria bacterium
GCATCTCGTGCTGAGCCACAATCGGTCCTGCGATCAGGTGCGGAAAGAAAGTCACGAGGAAAACGTGATTCCAGAACGACAGGCTCGTCAGCCGGTCCTTCCAGGTGTCCACCAGCATGCCGATCTGCTGAAACGTGAAGAACGAGATGCCGATCGGCAGCAGGATCTCGGGAATCGGGAAGTCCGAGGCGGCGACGAAATTCAGCGTTTCGAGCAGGAACGCGCAGTATTTGAAGTACGCGATCAGGGCGACATTCAGCACGATGCCGAGCGTGACCAACAGCGCTCGCCGGCGTGGATTCGAATACGCAAGCAAGGCCCGCACCACGGCGAAGTTGACGCCAATCGAGACCGCCAGCAGCAGCAGATATGCGGGCGACCAGTAGCCGTAGAAGAACAGCGAAGCGACGATCACCCAGGCCTTGCCGGCGCCCGCGGACCAGCGCCCGAGCAGCCAGTAGACACCGAGCACAACCGCCAGGAATGCGAGAAATGCCTGCGATGCGAATACCATGAATTGACAGTGTATGGCACCGAGCGTAGATTTTTCCGATGATCATGACCTTCGACGACTCACACTGGCGCGCCAACCCCGATGCGGTCCGCGACGCGCTGGAAGCCAACCGGATCGTTTACTTCCCGAGCTGTCCGGTACCAATGCCGGACCAGGCGACACTTGAATTCCTGCGTCGCGAGTTGCCGTCGAAACTCAAGCTCAAGAACATCAGCTATCACCCGGAAGCAGGCAAGATCAGCGGCATCGAGGCGGATGCCGCGACGACCCTGCGCGTCACCGACCTGCTGCGCTCGCACCTGAATGACGTCAGCTCATTCCTGCGACGCGTTACCGGGGACCTGACCAATGACGCGCGTATCGGCACTTGCAGCTTCCGGCCGATCGAGGAAAAGGGCCGCAACCTGAAGCCGCATGCGAGCAATGAACTCGTACACGTCGACGCGGGCGCCTATGGCGCAACGAATGGCGACCGCATCCTGCGCTTCTTCGTCAATGTCAATCCTGAACGCGATCGGGTCTGGGCCACGAAGGGCACATTCGATGAGGTGCTGGACCGGTACGGGCGCAAGGCCGGGCTGCTCGACGAAGCGGGACGGCTGGCCGTGTCCATCACCAAGGGTGGGGCCGACCGCGCGTTCAGTGCGGTCGTCGCCGGCCTGGCACGGCTCAATCCGCTGGCGACGGTCCTCGATTCCAGCCCTTACGACCGGGCGATGCGTCGACTACACAATTACATGAAAGACGACGCGGCCTTCAAGAACGACTTGACCGGCTACCAGGAGATCAGGTTTCCGCCAAGTACTGCGTGGACCGTGTTCACCGACGGCGTCAGCCACGCCAGTCTCGAGGGTCAGTTCGCACTGGTTACGACCATGATCGTGCGGCGCGCACGCATGCGCTGGCCCGATCGCGCGCCATTCAATGCGTTGCTGGGCCGTTCGACCGCAAAGGCCGCCTGAACGACCTACCAGTGCACGCCGCGCAGGATCGACGCGAACATCACCGCTTCCTGGGTGGGCGACACCTCCGGTTTCTTCTCGCCCTGCTCGCCTTTCGCCGCCGACGAATCCGGGAACATCCGGTAGGCGGTGTTCATTACCACTTCGGTGATGCGCGGCGCGACCAGGTGCAGCACCTCGGCCGCGATGCCGAGCTTGGTTGCGATGCGCTTCGGCCGGTCGGTGATCGCCTCGGCAACCATGTCGGCCGCCTCCTCCGGCGTCGCAACCGGCATCTGCTCGTAGATCCTGGTCGGCGCAATCATCGGCGTGCGCACCAGCGGCATGTTGATGATCGTGAAGGTCACACCGCGATCGGCGAACTCGGCCCCCGCACAACGCGTCCACGCCTCCATTGCGGCCTTGGACGCGACATAGGCCGAGAAACGCGGCGCGTTCGACAGTACGCCGATCGACGAGATATTCACCACGTGCCCGCCGCGTTCGAGTAACGAAGGCAGCAACGCCATCGTGAGCCGCACGACCGCAAAATAATTGAGCTGCATGGTGCGCTCGAAGTCGTGGAAACGGTCGTGCGACAGGTCAATCGAGCGGCGGATGGAACGCCCGGCGTTGTTGACCAGCACATCCACGCCGCCGTGCTCGGCGAGCACCTGCTTCGCAACTGCGTCGCAGGCCGCGTAATCGGCAATGTCGCAGACGTAGGTAAATACGATTCCGCCGCGTGCTGCCAGTTGTGTGCGGGCCGCTTCGAGCTTGTCCGGATCGCGCGCTACGATGACGACCTTGGCGCCGGCGTCGACGCAGCGTCCGGCCGCCGCCAGCCCGATGCCGGATGAGCCGCCGGTGATCAGCACCACCTTGCCGCGCACCGCGCCCGCCAGACTCCGGTCGAGCGACAGGTCCGGGTCGAGGTGGCGCTCCCAGTAGTCCCACAACCGCCACGCGTAATCCTCGAGCGACGGCACGCGGATGTCCGTGCCTTCCAGCAACTGCTGCGTCCTGCTCGAGTCGAATCGCGTCTGCCAGTTGAAGAACTGCATCACGTCGCGCGGGATGCGCAAGTCGCGCAGGATCGTGTCGATGACCTGCTGCAGCGGACGGTAATTCGACACCGAGGCGGTAACGCCGGCAGGAATCAGGTCGAGCAGCTTCGGATCCACGCGGAACGCCATGGTCGGCGCGTGACCGACGCGGGCGAACAGGTTCAGCACCTCGCCGACCCGTCGATGCCGCGGATCGGTCAAGTGGAAGCACTGGCCGTCCTGGCCGGGCACATGCGCGAGGTGGTCCATCGCCGCCGCTACATAGTCCACCGGCACCAGGTTGATATAGCCGCCCTCGAGGCCGACCAGCGGGAACCACGGCGGCAGCGATTGCCGTAGTTTCTGGATGGCCTTGAAGAAATAGTAGGGACCATCGACCTTGTCGATCTGTCCGGTCCGCGAGTGGCCGACGACGATGCCGGGTCGATAGACGCGCCAGGGTCGTTTGCTGCGGTTGCGCACCATGGCTTCCGATTCGTGCTTGGTGCGGAAGTACGGATGATCGAGACCGGTCGCTTCTTCGAACATGTTCTCGCGGAAGCTGCCCTTGTAGAGACCCGCCGCCGCGATGGAACTGGTCAGGTGGAAGCAACCTGCCTGCACCGTGTCGGCAAACTGCAGCGCATGATCGGTGCCGACGATGTTTGCCGAGTCCTGGTCCTCGCTGCTGGCCTGCAGGTCGTAGATCGCCGCGAGATGGAACAGGTGATCGATCTTGCCGGTGAGCTTGCGTAGCTCGGTCTTTGACACACCGAGGTCCCGCTCGGCGAGGTCGCCGGCGACCGGCACGACGCGATTTGCGTGCGGCCCCCAAGCTGCGCGCAGCGCCGCGAATTTCTGCATCGACTGCGGCCGCACCAGGACATAGACGCGCGCGCCGCGCGCCAGCAGGCGTTCGACGAGGTGACGGCCGATGAAGCCGGTCGCTCCAGTGACGAAATACGCCATAATCGTCTACTCTAAACTGATGCCCAACGAAACGGAACGCATGTCCGCGGTGGATGCCGCGTGGCTCCGGATGGACCGGCCGACGAATCTGATGATGATCATCGGGGTCATCGTATTTGATACCGGCGTCGACTTCCGCCGTTTCCGCCGCACCATCGAGCAACGCTTCCTGCTGTTCCCGCGCTTCCGCTGCCGTGCCGTACCGGACACGGTGTCCGCCAGCTGGGAAACGGATCCCGATTTCGACCTCGACCAGCACGTAAGCCGGATCGCGCTGCCTGCGCCCGCGGGTCAGAAGCAACTGGAAAGCCTCGTTTCACGACTCGCTGGCACCGACCTCGACCGCCGGCGACCGATGTGGCAGTTCCATTTCGTCGAGAACTTCGCCGGTGGTTGTGCGGTGATCCTGCGCATCCACCACTGTTACGCCGATGGCACCGCCATGGTTCGCGTGTTCCTGACGCTGACCGATCCAGAGCCGCAACCCGCCGCCCGGCAGCCGCCGCCAGCGGCCGATGCGGCACCGGGGCATTCGATGGGCGACGACGACGCCCTGCCCTGGCTCGGACGGCTGAATGTGCCGGGCATCGCGCTGGTGCAGAAAGCCTATGCCGAGGGCGCGCAATGGCTCGCGCGTGCCGTGGACCTGACGCAGAACCCCCAGCATGCCAACGAAATCGCGCGTCATGCGCTCGGCATCGCGGCCGAACTCGCCCGCGTCGCCACGCTCGGCGACGACCCACCGACGCGATTCAAAGGCCCGCTCGGCACACGCAAGATCGCGGCCTGGACGGATCCGCTACCGCTCACCGAAGTCAAATGCGTGGCGAAGGCCCTCGGTTGCACAATCAACGACCTGTTGATGTCGACGGCCGCCGGCGCGCTCGGCAGCTATCTCCGCTCGCACGGCGAAAACACCGACGGCATGACGATCCGCGCGACCGTGCCGGTGAATCTTCGTGACCCGAAGGCTGCGGCCTCGCTTGGCAATTATTTCGGCCTGGTGTTCCTCGAACTTCCAATCGGCATCCGCGACCCGCTCGAGCGCGTATTTGAAGTGCATGCATCCATGGCCGCCCTCAAGAGTTCGTATCAGCCGGTGCTGACGCTCGGCCTGATGGCGGCGCTCGGCCGGATGCCGGGTTCGGTCGAAGCGGCGGCCATCGACCTGCTGTCAACCAAGGCGAGCGCAGTCGCGACCAATGTGCCGGGCCCGCAGCACCCGATGTACCTCGCAGGCAAGCAGATTTCACGGCTGATCTTCTGGGTCCCGCAGTCCGGCAACATCGGCCTCGGTATCAGCATTCTGTCCTATGCCGGCCAGGTCCAGTTCGGGCTGATCGCCGACTACAAGCGCATACCGGACCCGGCACTGGTCACAGCGAAATTCCACGAGGAATTCGAAAAGGTCGTGCTGTCGCTGCTGCTCGGACCGTACCTGAAGAACAGCCGCTGACGCGGTCGAGCTGCGCTATCAGCGCAGCGGCCGACCTCGTGTCTCGGGCAGGAAGAAAACTCCGATAGCGAACGTCGCGCCCGCAACAATCACCGGATACCAGAGACCGGAATAGACGTTGCCGGTTGCCGCAACGATCGCGAAGGCCGTGGCCGGCAAGAAGCCGCCAAACCAGCCGTTGCCGACATTCTGCGGCAGGGAAAGTGCCGAGTAGCGAATGCGCGCGGGGAACAGTTCGACCAGCAGGGCCGAATAGGACCCGGTGCACATGGCGGCAATGCAGAGCAGAGCCGCAAGAATTGCGACGACCAGCGGCCGATTGATCGCCGCCGGGTCCGCCTTGCCGGCGTATCCGGAGTCGTCAAGTAGCGCCTCCACACGGGTCAGAAATGCGCTTATCGCCCCGGCACGTTCGCCTTCCGGAAGCGATGCGGGAACGGGAGCGATCAGCATTTGCGTACCGACTACGATCCGCGCCGGCCCTGCCTGCTCCAACTGACGAGAGTCATAATTGACGCCTGCTCGTGCCAGATACGACTTGACGATGTCGCAGGATGTCGACTCGAATCGGTTCCTGCCGAGCAGATCAAATTGCACGGAACAATCGTCCGGATCAGCGAGCACGGAGACCGGCGAGGTCCTGATGGCTGCGGCCAGAGCCGGATTGGCCGCGTTCATCAGCGCGGTGAAAATCGGGAAGAACAGCAGCGCGCCGAGCGCCAGGCCGGCCAACAGGATCGGTTTTCGGCCGATCCGATCGCTCAGCCATCCAGAGAAAACGACCAGGGGAGCGCCGATGGCGAGCGCAGCGCCGACCAGAATCGTCGCGGTCAATCCGTCAATCCGCGCGGCCCGTTCTAGAAAAAACAGCGCATAGAATGTGGCTGTATAAAAGACCACCGCCTGGCCCGCGACCGCTCCGAACAGCACGACCAATACGGATTTCAGGTTTTCCCAGCGCAGGAACGACTCCGTGAGTGGCGCCTTTGAGGTCGCGCCTTCCGCTTTCATTTGCTGAAACACCGGGCTTTCGCGGAGCTTCACGCGAATCCACAGCGAAATTCCGAGCAGGCAAGCCGAAATCAGAAACGGAATGCGCCAGCCCCAGTCGCTGAATGCGTCCGGCGCCATCGCAGCGCGTGTCGCCATGATGACGACTAGAGAAAGCAGCAGGCCAGTCATCGCCATGGCCGGGATGCAGGACGTGTGGAGTCCGCGTTTGCCCTCGGGCGCGTGCTCGGCGACATAAATGATGGCGCCGCCGAACTCGCCGCCGATCGCCAGTCCCTGCAGGATCCGCAGGCCTACCAGTATGACCGGCGCCGCGATTCCAATGGCCTCATAGCCGGGCAGGACCCCGACCAGCACGGTCGAAAGTCCCATGATTACGAGAGTCGCGAGAAACGTATTCTTGCGCCCGACGAGGTCGCCGATACGCCCGAACACCAGCGCGCCGATCGGACGAACGACGAAACCGACTGCGAAAGCTGCGAGTGCCAAAATGAAGGCAGTGGTCTCGTTGACGCCCGAGAAAAAATGCCTGGCGATGAAACTCGCGAGTGCCCCATAGAGAAAAAAGTCGTACCACTCGAACATCGTCCCGAGCGCCGATGCGCCGATGGTCAGAGCTGAGTTTTGCTTGACCACAGCCACAGTCCTGCTCAAGTGAGTTCGGCTTTCGCCTGCTCGACGTCAAGCCGCTCCATCGCGTCGGCAGGCTTGCAGGCGGCGGCCTTGCGATAGAACTCGATGGCCTGCTTCTTTTTTGAATCGCCGTGCAGCATCAACAGCCCGTTCGCATACTCCATGTGCGCGATCGCGGCGCCCGGATTGAGCTTCAGCGCCTGTTCGAAGTGCTTGACCGATTTCGCGGCGTCGGCACCGTAGGTCAACCGGCCCGCGAGTGCGCCGACCTTGTCGATGATTTCCGCGTGATACAGGCCGAGCGCGATGTGTGCATCCGCGTGCTTCGGTTCGAGTTCCAGCGTGCGGTCCAGCGCCTTGCGCACCTGGGTGCCAATTCCTTCGGCCAGCGCCCTGACGATGGAAATGCGCTGGGCGTAGCGCCCCAGCACGAAGGCCAGCAGGTACCAGGCGTTCGCATGTTCAGGCAGCGCGCGGGTCGCCTCCTCCGCGCGTTCCGCGGCGTCCTTAAGCATCTTCAGCGCGCGGCGATCGTCCTCTTCGAGATAGGTCGCCGCGACGGCTGCGGCCTTGCTGGCGGGGAGCGATCCCGGCGCGCCCAGCCTGGCACCCTGTGCAATCGCGTCGGCAAAGTCGCCGCGATGAAAAGCGCGCCAGGCCTGCTGCAATGGCGCGGTTTCCGGATACGGTTCGCAATCGCCCTGGTGCAGCCTGCTCCAGGCCTTCTGCAATGCCTGGCCTTCGTAGCTGTAGGGCTTCTGGTCGTAGGGGAAACGCAACGATTTCGCGGTGGCCATCATGAACTCCTGGTCAGAACGCGGTATTCTTTGGCACCGATCGGCAGGCACACGGCCCGCAGCAAGGAGAGGATCATGGCGGCGAAGAAAAAGGGCAAGCTCGGCGGCTCCGGTGCACCGAAACAGGAGCAGAACCTGCTCTATTCCGCCCACCAGATCTGGCTGGCCGGACTCGGCGCGCTGTCGCGCGCGCAGGCCGGTGCGCCGAAAATCTTTGACGACCTGATGAGCGAGGGCTCAAAGCTCCAGGGCGGCGCGCTCGACGCCGCGCAGAAAGTCGTGATGCAGGCGTTCCAGGGCGCGCAGAAAACCGTCAATAAGCGTGTTGATACGGTCAAAGAACAGGCCAGCGAAACCTGGGACAACCTCGAGAAGATCTTCCAGTCGCGCGTGCAACGTGCGATGCACCAGCTCGGCATGCCGACCGCCGAGGAAATCACTGCGTTGACCCGCAAGGTGACCGAACTCTCGGCCAGCGTCGAACGGCTCGCGGGCCGCGCGCATGCGCCGCCGCAGCACCAGCGGCGCGCCGGCCCATCCAGGGCCCGCGCGCACCAGAAGGGCTGAGCCAGGACCACGATGCGGTCGCTGCCCGCGTGCTGACCCTGCAGACCGCCGCGCGGCCACGCCGGAACGGCCGCATGGGTATCGCACTGGCCGGTGGCGGCCCGCTGGGCGCGTTCTACGAACTCGGCGCATTGCAGGCGCTCAGCGAATGCATCGAAGGCTTCGATCCCTGCAACGTCCACGCGTATGCGGGTGTCAGTTCGGGCGCTGTGCTCGCGGCCGGCCTCGCCAACGGCCTGACGCCGGTCGACATCGGCCGCATCATCATCAGCAACGACTCGGGCATGGATTCGGCGCACCCGGGCCTGTTCCTGCGACCGGCGTTCGGGGAGTACGCACGACGCATCGCGAGCCTGCCGCGGCTCGCGATCGAGGCCCTCGCCCAGTACGCGCGCGAGCCACTCTCGCAGGACATCGCGGCAGTGCTCGCGCCGCTATCAGCCGCGATGCCCGCGGGCTTTCTCGACAGCGCGCCTTTCGAGCGTTATCTGTGCAGGCTCTACAGCAGCCACGGCAGAACCAATGATTTCCGCCAGCTGCGCCGGCAACTATTCGTCGTCGCGACCAATCTGAACACCGGCGAGGCGGCGCGATTCGGCGAGCCGGGGCTTGATCATGTGCCGATCTCGCGCGCAGTGCAGGCCAGCATCGCATTGCCCGGCCTCTACGCGCCGGTCGAGATCGACGGCGAGACCTACGCCGACGGCGCGCTGTTGCGCACCATGCACGCCTCGGTGCTGCTCGAGGCCGGTGTCGACCTGTTGTTCGGCATCAATCCTTTGGTGCCATTCGACGCATCGGCAGACGGCGACGATCCGCGCAAGATCGAACTGGCGCGTTATGGCCTGCCGGTCGTGCTAAGCCAGACTTTCCGTTCGTTGATCCGCTCCCGCATGCAGGTCGGCGTGGCCGCCTACCAGAGTCGCTTCCCGCGCGCGGAAATCCTGCTGCTCGAACCCGATCGCGGCGACCGGCGCATGTTCTTTGCCAATGTATTTCGCTATGCCGATCGGCGGCGCCTGGTGGACCACGCCTTCGATCGCACGCGCCGCGACCTGAAACATCGCGCCGGCGAACTGGCCCCGATCCTCGCGCGCCACGGCCTGCGCCTCGATCGCGCTGCGCTCACCGATCCGTCGCGCAGCTTCCAGGCGGCACTCGAACGGCAGCGGCAGGCCGACCGCCGGGTGACCCGAAACCTGGGCAAAACGCTGGATCGCCTGGAGCGGCTGCTGGCCTGAGCGCCGCGTTCAATCGAACGGGTTGGTCGAGATGATGGTCTGTTCCCGGTCGGGGCCGGTCGAGATGATGGTGACCGGGACGTCACAGACCGATTCGAGACGCGCCAGGTAGGAACGCGCCGCCGCCGGCAGCTCGGCCAGCGCGCGGCGGCCCACGGTCGATTCCTTCCAGCCGGGCATGGTCTCGTAGACCGGCAAGCCGTCGTCGTCGAACTCGACACAGATCTTGACCCGCTCGAGTCCGTCCATCACGTCGAGCTTGGTGACACAGAGCGCCGTGATGCCGTTGGTCATGATGGAGCGGCGCATCGCAACTGCGTCGAACCAGCCGGTGCGCCGCGGACGCCCGGTGACGGCGCCGAATTCCTGCCCGACGCGCGACAAATGGCGGCCGGTTTCGTCATCGAGTTCGGTCGGAAACGGCCCGGCACCGACCCGCGTCGTATACGCCTTGACGATACCGAGTACCGCATCGATGTCGCGCGGACCGAGACCGGTACCAACGGCCGCATAGCCAGCGACCGTGTTGGAAGACGTGACGAACGGATAAGTGCCGTGGTCCACGTCGAGCAGTGCGCCCTGCGCGCCTTCCAGCAGGACATTGCTGCCGGTGCTGCGAAGCTTGTGCAGTTCGAGCGTGACATCGCCGACCAGCGGCCGGATGCGCTCGGCCTGCGCCTGGCACTCGGCCAGCGTCGCGGCAAAGTCGACCGTCGCCTCGTGCAGCTGGTGCTGCAGCAGGAAATTGTGGTAATCGAGAAGTTCGCGCAGGCGGGACTCGAAGTGCGGTGGCGAGAGCAGGTCGCCGACCCGCACCGCGCGGCGCGCGACCTTGTCTTCGTAGGCGGGACCGACGCCGCGACCGGTGGTCCCGATCTTGCGCTCCCCGCTCGCCCGTTCGCGTGCGCGGTCGAGCGCCGCATGCGACGGCAGTACCAGCGGACACTGCGGGCTGATCACAAGGCGCTCGAATACCGGGATGCCGCGCGCTGCGAGCTTGTCGGCCTCGGACAGCAACGCCGCCAGCGACACCACGACGCCATTGCCGATGAAGCAGCGCACCCGCTCGCGCAGCACGCCGGATGGAATCAGCGACAGCACGGTCTTCTCGCCGCCGATCACCAGCGTGTGGCCGGCATTGTGCCCGCCCTGGAATCGTGCAACTGCCGCGACGCGCTCGGTCAGCAGGTCGACGACCTTGCCCTTGCCCTCATCGCCCCACTGGGCACCAACCACGACCACGAACTTGCCCATCGTGTGATTGCCTCAGGACCGGACCAGCCAGAGCAGCAGCAGGCCGGCAAGCATGCTGCCGGCGCCGGCGATGCGCAGCGCGCGATCGTCCATGGTCGCCATCGAAGCGAGCGCGCGCTTGATGCCGCCGGGACTCAGGAATGGCAGGATCCCTTCGACGATCAAGAGCAGGCCGAGCGCGGCCGCAAGATCGGGCCATGCGATGCTCATCAGCGCCTCAGCGGCTCGACTGCTTCAGGTACTTGAAGAACTCGCCGTCGGGTGCGATCACCAGCACGTCGTTCGGCTGGCCGAGCGAATTGCGGTAGGCCTGCAGGCTGCGATGGAAGGAGTAAAACTCCGGATAACGCTGGTACATGCGCGCGTAAATCTCGGCTGCCTTGGCATCACCCTCGCCGCGGGTCTTTTCGGCATCGCGATTGCCGATCGCAAGCAACTCGGTGCGCTCGCGCTCGGCCTCGGCGCGGATGCGCTGTGCCTGCTCGTCGCCCTCGGCTCGCAACTGCGAAGCGATGCGCAGGAAATCCTGGCGCATGCGGTTGTACACCGATTCAGACACTTCATCCGGCAGATCAATGCGCTTGACCCGGACATCCACCAGCGTCAGGCCGAGCTGGCCGACCGACTGGCCGGCGAGCGCCAGGATCTCGCCGATGAATTCGGCACGCTCGGCCGCGACCACGCGCTGGATCGTGCGCTTGGCAATCAGGCCCTTGAGGCCGTCCTTGACGACTTCGGCAAGACGCGCCGCAGCAACTTCTTCGTCGCCGCCGGTCGCCTGGTAGTACTGCCCGACATCGGACACGCGCCATTTGACATAGAAGTCGACATTGAGCCGCTTGCCTTCGCTGGTCAGGAATTGCTCGGCCGGGTAATTGCGCGTCAGCACGCGCCGGTCGAACTTGCGGACCGTATTGATCACCGGGATCTTGTAGTGCAGGCCCGGCTCGTAATCGGAGCGCACGATTTCGCCGAACCGGAACTTGATCGCAAGTTCGGTCTCCTGCACCTGGAACAGCACGACGCTCAACAGCCAGAAGACTGCGATGACACCGGCCAGGAGCGGCAGGATGCGGCGTGCCATCAGCGTTCCTTCCTGGCGCGCGGGTCTTCCGCTCCCACTTCGCTGCCGTCCTCGAGGCGGACCGTCGGCGGCGTCTCAACCGCAGTGCGTGGCTGGCCGCGTTGCTCGATCAGCTTGTCGAGCGGCAGATAGATGATGTTGCCCGTGCCCTTGGTATCGACAATCACCTTGGTCGACGAGCTGAGCACCTTTTCCAGGGTCTCGATATAGAGGCGTTCGCGCGTCACTGCCGGCGCACGCTGGTATTCGGCGGCCAACGCGCCGAAGCGGGAGGTCTCACCCTCGGCATCGGCAATGACCTGCGCCTTGTAGGCCAGTGCATTCTCCAGGACGCTGACCGCACGCCCGCGCGCCTTCGGCACGATGTCATTGGCATAGGTTTGGGCCGTCAGACTGGCACGGTCCTTGTCCTCGCGCGCCTTGGTCGCGTCCGCCTGCGCCGGCGCCACCTGGTCGGGGACGCTAACGTCCTGCAGGTTGACGCTGATGACTTCGATGCCGGAGTTGTAGGCGGTGATGGTCCGCTGCACCAGGTCCTTGGTTCTCAAGCTGACTTCCTGCCGGCCTTTTTCCAGTACGAAATCGAGCTTGCCCTGGCCAATGATCTCGCGGATCGCACTTTCGCTGACTTCGCCCAGCGTCGCTTCGGGATCACTCACGTTGAACGCGAATTTGACCGGGTCCGCGCGGCGGTACTGGACCGCCAGTTCGATATCCACCAACGCTTCGTCCTGGGTCAACATCCGGGGCTTGGTGACAAAACTCTTGAACTCCGTGACATTGACAACGGTGCGGCGGTCGATCGGCCAGGGCATGCGCCAGTTCAGACCTGCCGTGGTCGTGCCGATGTAATTGCCGAAACGTGTGATGACCGACCGCTCGGCCGCGTCGTTCTGATAGAACCCGGTGAGTGCCCAGATGATCACCAGGCCAGCGGCGATGTAACTGAACCCGAACGCGGGGCTGCCGCCGGACGATCCGCCGCCGACCGGGCGCGGGCCGCCGCCGCCGAAGAACGAGCGCAGCTTCTTCTGGAACCGGCGCAGGACCTCGTCCAGGTCCGGCGGGCCCTGCTCGGGCTTGCGCTTCCAGGGATTCTCGTTCTTGCCGGGATCATTCCAGGCCATTACGTACGCTCGCGCATGGGTTGGGTTCAGGCCGCGGAACTGGCGGTCTCGCGCGGGAATTCTACGAAGCCTGCGTCGGGCAAACAAGGCGAAACGGCGCCCGCGAAGTCGACACCCGCCTCGCGGCACAGGGATTCGAGCTGCGGGTGCGAGGATTCCACTACCAGCCGGGTGCCGCCGTCGGGCAGCGGCGCTTCCTCGCGCACCAGGCCGAGTTCGAACAGCCGCGCCCGCAGCCGGCCCTGGGACGGCGGCAGCACGAGCTGCAGGCGCATCGCCGCCTGGCCGAAAATCTCCTGCAGCCCGTCGCGGAGCAAGCCGACGCCCGCGCCGGTCGCCGCCGACAGCCAGACGGCGCCGGGCCGCCCCTCGGCATTGCGGATGAGCTCGGGCGCGCGGGTGAGCCGATCGATCTTGTTGTAGACGCGAAGCTGCGGGATCTCCCCGGCGCCGATGCCGGCGAGCACTGCGTCCACCTGCTCGATGTGCCGGTCGCGATCGG
>JANNTO010000262.1:0-12143 GCA_031403675.1 Gammaproteobacteria bacterium
GATGCTGAACAAGCTGCACCTCAACAGTGTCCACTGCACGACGGGCGGCATGTACATTTGCGGCCTGCGCACCGGCGGCATGCTGCTGTTCAACGGCAAGGACCTGCAGATGGCCGCCGAATTGCCGGCCGGAACGCACAATGCCCGCCCGTTCCGCGACGGCGTGCTGTTCAATGACACTGAAACGGATGCGCTGCGTTATTCCGGTCGCGGCGCAGGCCTGGAGGATCGCACGCTGCCGGTGCCGCGCTACGACCCGTCCGCGCTGCAACATCGCGAACTGGACCAGGGCCAGGTCGCGCGCCAGGGATTCGCACGCGGACTGTGCGTTCTTTCGGATAGCGTCGTTGCCGGCGGCTCGTCGCCTTCCACGATCACGGTCTACGACCTGCGACAGAAGGAGCTCCTGCTGTCGGTCAATCTCTCGATGGACATCCGCAATGCCATCCATGGCCTTGAGGTCTGGCCGTACGGCTGATCAGAGTCCGGCGTTTCGCACGCTCTCGGGCAGTTCATCGAGGATGTCAGCCAGTTCCTCGCGCCACAGGCCGAGGTGCTTTTCGTAGCGGCGCCAGGTGCCGAGCGCGCTCGTGTAGAGCGGCTGACGCACCTGCTCTGAACTCGCCGTCTTCACCGCGCGCCGGGTCTCGTGGAAGCGCACGCAGGCCTCTTCGAATGGCAATCCGCAATGCGCGAGGATGCGCCGCACCTGCGTTTCGAGATCCGTCACCGTGTCCTCGTAGTGCACGTCGAGCACCTTGCCCGGCAGCACCGTGTGCCAGTGCCGCATCGTCTGGTGGTACTGCCGGTAGTATGCGGCGAGTTCCATCATGTCGTAGGTGAAGTCCTGTCCCTTGCCGAACAGCTGCTTGTAGCCGCCGAGGCAACTGTCGAACGGATGGCGTCGGGCGTTGATGAACTTCGCATTCGGCAGGATCAGGCGCACGAGCCCGACGTGTGAGAAATTGTTCGGCAACTTGTCGGTGAAATACGGCTTGGTTGTGGTCCGGAAAGCGCGCGTTTCTTCGAGGTATTGCCGGCCGTAGGCGCGCAGATCCTTGCTGCGGAGACCTCGTACCGTGACCGGATACTGTTTGCGGTCGGGCCGATAGCGGCCGATCGACATCGCCAGGCGCCCGAGAGTCGGCAGTTCCGCCGTGCCTTCAACCTGGCTGTGGCTGGCGAGGATCTGCTCGATCAGGGTCGAGCCGGAGCGCGGCAGGCCGACGATGAAGATCGGCGCGGCCGACTCGTCACCCTGCCCGGCATGTTGCGCCAGCAATTCGCTGCTGAACACCTCGATGATCTCTTCGTGTCGCACTTCGAATGCAACCGGGTCGTAGAACACCTTCTTGCGCTGACGCTGGTTGCCGCTGTGGTAGTAATGCCAGGCCTTGTCATGGTCGCCCAGGTCCTCATAGGCCTTGCCGAGCGCAAAACGGAAGTGGATGTCGGCGCTTTCGGCGAGGTCGGTACGGCGCAGCTGCTCTTCCATCGCCTCTACTTCGGCCTCCTCGAAACGCAACACCTTGAGGTTTGCCATGCTCCAGTAGGTCTCACCGGAATCGGGCTTGATCGCGATGGCGGCACGATAGGCGCGGAGCGCCCCCTCCTGGTCGCCCTGCGTCTTCAATACGTGGCCATAGCCCATCTGCACGCCGGACACACGCGGTTCCAGTGCCAGCGAGCGCTGGTAGGCCTCAACGGCCAGCTCGACTTCGCCGACCTGGGCGTAGGCGTTGCCGAGCCCGCCCCAGGCGACCGCATTGCCGGGCTCGAGCCTCGTGGCACTCCGAAAGCACTCGGTCGAGTCCGCGTGACGATTGGCTTCGTGCAGGATGGCGCCCAGCATCATCCACGCGGCCACATAGCCCGGCGCCAGGCTCGTGGCACGGCGCAGCAGTGCCTCCGCATCGCCCAGTTGCTTGTTTTCGCGCCAGTAGACCTGGGCCAGGTAGCGCATCGCATCAACATTGTCCGCGTTCTCGCGCAAGGCCTGACGCAGCAGGTCAATCGCTTCGTCCTTGCGACCGGCCCGCAAATGATCGAGTGCCAGCGCAACTTTGCCGCGGTTTGAGTCCTGCTCGAAGAATTCCTCGAAAGCCGCATCCGCGTCGCGACCGCGCCCGAGCGCCGCGAGCGCCTCACCCAGTTTCTTGTGTGCGAGCGGTAGTTGTGGCTCGAGGCGGATCGCCTGCTCAAAACAGGGCACCGCTTCTTCAAAGCGCTTTTGCAGCGCGAGCACGCTACCCAGGTCCTCGTGCAGATGCGGATACTCCGCCTTCAGCGAAATCGCCAACCGGATGGTCTGCTCTGCTTCGGCGTAGCGCTCCTGCTTGCCGAGCGCATGCCCAAGCAGTCGCAGGTGATCGACACAGCCCGGATTGGCCTCGAGATACTCGCGGCAGGTTGCTTCGGCGCGCACCGCCCGGTTGCTGCGAAGTTCCTCGAGCGCCGTGGCAATACTTGCCTCGCGCGTCAGTTCAGGTGCTGGTCGAACCACTGTCGCACGCGCAGCAGATAATCTTTCTGGAACTCCGGGATCCAGCCGCCATGGTGTGAATCCGGATACACGACTAGTTGTGTATCGATGCCGCGTTTCCGGAGCGACTGGTAGAAGAGTTCCGCGTTCAGCACCGGCACATTCCAGTCGTCGCGGCCACCGAGGAAGATGGTCGGTGTCGTCACCTGCCCCGCCTGGAGCAGCGGTGACAACCGGTCATACTTCTCGCGGTTTTCCCATGGCACGCCGAGTTCCCAGTTGTACCACTTCTGGTAAATATCATGGCCGTAGTTCGCATAGATCAGGCTGTGACCGGCACCCGACGCAGCGGCCTTGAAGCGCCCGGTGCGTGTGATCACGACATTCGTCATGTAGCCGCCGTAGGAATAACCGGTCACGGCAAGCCGCTCCGGATCCGCAGAACCCTGCGCAACCACATAGTCGACTGCAGCGATCACATCGTCGTAATCGGTGATGCCCCAGGTCAGATAAATTCCCCGCACAAACGCCTGCCCGCGACCGGTCGAGCCGCGTGGATTGGGCTCGACGAACACATAGCCGTTCGCGGCGAAGTACTGCGCCCGGAAGTCGTAGCCCCAGGCGACCTGGCCGACCGGCCCGCCGTGGATGTGCAGGATCGTCGGATACTTCCGCGACGGATCAAATCCGGGCGGCTTGGTCACGAATGCCTCGACAACGGTGCCATCCGCGCTCTTGAACGAGACTTTCTCTTTGCTGCCGGTCGCGACGCTTTTCAGGAATGCATCATTGATCTGCGTGAGTCGCTGCAAGCGGCCGCGTGTGAGGCTGTAGAGTTCGGGTCCGTGGTTCGCATTCTCGATGCGCGCAGCGATGGCACCGCCCGCCGCGACATCGATGGCCGAGATCTGCCGATCGCCCGCAAGCAAACTCTCCTGCCTGCCGTCCCGCGGCCGGACCCGCGCAAGGCGCGTGCCGCCCTCGAACTCGTAGACGAAATAGATCCACTCGCCGTCCGGCGAATAGCGGAACGAATTGATCCATAGCTCGACATCGGTCAGGTAACGGACCGCGCCCCCAGACGCAGAAATCAGCGCCAGTTGCGGGCTCGCGTAGACCCCATCCTCGGCGGAAAGAAACGCGATCCACTGGCCGTCGGGACTCCAGGCGGGATCGCTCTTGACGCGTTCGTCGTTGGTCAGCCGGATGAGCGCTTGGCCCCGATCGGAGTTGTCGGCGGCGACCAGCCACAGATCGCTGCGGTAGCTTGCGTCGGGCTCGGCTTCGCGGTTGCTGCTGAAGACGATGTTCCGGCCGTCTGGCGACCAGTCGGCCTCGGATTCCGTGTAGCCGCCTGAGGTGAGTTGCGTCAGTTTTCCGGATGCGAGGTGGTACGCGAACAGATGTTCCGCGCGATCACCGGAGAGATAACCTTTGCCGGCATCTTCCTTGAATTCGAGGCGCGTGATCACAAAGGGTTGCGGCGCCGGTTCCTTGCCCGCCTTGCCAGCCTCGGGCTTTTGCAGCGATGCCTCGGTGAACCGCAGCAGCAGCTTCGATTCGTCGCGCGAGAAATCAAGCGAGTCAATGCCCTGCTCGAAAGACGTCACCGCACTCGCGTCGCCGAACGAATCGAGCGGCAGCTTCCAGAGCTGGTTCGATCCCGAGCGATCGGACAGGAAATAGAGCGCGCGGCCGTCGGCCGACCAGTGGGGATCCCAGGCCGCGGAGCCCGCCGCAGTCACGGCGCGCGGCGCGCCGCCGGTAATCGGTACCACGTAGACCTGGTCCTCGAGCACGTAGGCGATCTGCCTGCCATCCCGCGACAGCGCCGGACTCTCCGGGGACTGGATCTGCTCGAGGTCATCGAGCGTCACGAGCCGCGGCGCAGGCGCTTCCGTCGCCATCGCGAACGGTGCGGCCAGCAGCCAAGCCAGCGCCACGAATTTCCGGTGCATCATGGCCGTGTGACTGCGCGCCCCGGATAGGCGCCGGTCGCCGCGCTTCCATCCAGCACGACGACTCCATTGACCCAGACTTTCTCGATACCGACGGAACGCAGCTCCGGCTGCTCGATCGTCGAGCGATCGGAGACCTGTTCGGGATCGAGCAGGACCAGATCCGCGTGGGCGCCCGGGCGGATCACACCGCGATCGGTGATGCCGACATGCGTGGCGGCGAGGCCGGTCATCTTGTGGATCGCCTGCTCCAGCGTCAGCAGCTTCTGCTCGCGAACGTACTTGCGGAGCACGCGCGTGAAGGCACCGGTACCACGGGGATGCGTACCGGCCAGCGAGCCGTCGGAACAGATATTCGAATGCGGCCAGGCGATCAGCGCGGCAATGTCATCGGCGCGCATGCTGGTGCCGATCACCGACTCCTCCGCCTCCTCGTCCTGCGAATGGGCAATCAGTTCCATCAGCGTGTCGGCAGGATCCATGCCCTTCTTTGCGGCAATCTGGGCGACTGTGAGGCCTTCCAGTGCGGGTTCCGGCGTGTATTTTGTGATCAACAGGCCATCGGGCGGGGAAATGCTGCGGAGCGCAAACTCAGCGGACTTGCGGTTCGTGAAATCCCGCTCCGGAAACAGGACTGTCAGGTCCGACTGCCAGTACTCGTACGGATAGATGTCGCCGGTGATCTCGATGCCTTCGCGCCGGGCACTCTCCAGCACATCGAGGAGGCGCCTGGACTGGCCCCACCAGTCCACCATTGCGAGTTTCATGTGCGAGACCTGCACTGGAATCTTCGCCTCGCGGCCGATCTGCACGATTTCATCCACCGCTGCCCAGAAGTAGCGATCCTCGCTGCGAATGTGGCTGATGTAGCGGCCACCATGGCGCGCGGCTTCTTTCGAAAGATCGATGATTTCCGCGGTTGCGGAATAGATGCCTGGGTCGTACTCGAGCCCGGTCGCGAGTCCCAGCGCGCCGGCCTGCATCCCTTCGGTCACGAGCATCCGCATCCGCTCAATCTCAGCTGCTGTGGCGTGGCGCCTGAAGTCGCCTCCCATCACCTGCCGGCGGATGCTGCCGTGACCGACATAGCTCGCCACGTTGATGGCCGCGGGCGTGCGCTGCATCCGGTCGAACAGCTGCTGCACCGGATAAACCATCGAACCGTCCTGGCCGACGATAGTGGTCGTGACCCCCTGCGTCACCGCCGCCATCGCGTCGCGCAGCTCAAAAAGATGCCGATCGTGGTGGCTGTGCGTGTCGATGAATCCCGGGGTGAGCGTCAGCCCGCCGGCATCGACGACCCGTTCGCCAGGCATCCGCTCGAGCGCGCCGATCGCGATGATCCGATCGCCGACGAACCGCACCGACCCCTGGCGCTTCGGCGCGCCGGTGCCGTCCACGATCCAGGCATTGACAATGAGCGTGGCGGGCGGCGCGACGCGATTGAACTGCAAGCCGTGCAGCGCTTCGGCGTGGTATTCAAAGCCTTCGATCCGTGCCGCATCCGGCGGGAACCGGAGACTGAACGAGTCATCCACTGCGACCAGTTCGCCTGGCTTGCCCGGCCGCAACTGCACGCCCTCGGCGCAGGATTCGAGGAACAGTGCGGAATCGCGCTTGATCATGACGCAGCGCGCATTCGCCTCAGCGCTGAAATAGGCGCCTTCGAACTTCGACAGGCTGCCTGGTTTCCAGTCCGCCTCGCTCGCAGCGGCCCGCGATACGGGTTCCCCTTCGTTTTCCATATCGGCGGTGGTGGGACTCATCTGATCCTCGAGGAAGAGTTCCGCCACGGCCTGCGCATGCGCCGCTGCTTCGCCATCGTCGCGATTGCACAGCACGATTACCGAGAAATGCTGCTGCGGAAACCTCAGGATGTTCGCGCGATAGCCCGCCCAGGATCCGCTGTGGCTGACGGTGGGCAGCCCGCGCATGGACGCCACGCGCAGCCCCGCCGCGTAATCAATGCGCTCGCCCGATTTCAGCACGCCCGTTTCGGTCATCCGGTCGATCAGCGCGCGGCCGCCGACCTTGGCCGTGTAGAAGTTCTCGTCCCAGAGCGCAAGGTCATGGATATTGCTGTGTAGCTGCCCATCGCCGGTCTGCTCCCAGGCGGACTCGTCGATCGCGAACGAGTCCCCGCGCTTCAGGTAGCCGAGCGCGAGGCCCCGGAACGCGACCGGATAGCGATCGACGTAGTAGGTTTCGTGCATGCCTAGCGGGCGGAAGATCTGTGCCTGTGCGAACTGCGCCAGCGACTGACCGCTGACACGCTCGATGACGATGCCGAGCAGGAAGTAACCCGAATTGCTGTACTCAAACCTCATGCCCGCTGCAAAGTCGGGCGCGCGCTGGCGCGCGAGCGCGACCAGCGCTTCGTGCGAGGTCGCACTGTCGCCCATGCCGCGACCGCGCATCATGAGCAGGCCGATGTAATCCCGCAGTCCGCCGGTGTGGTGCAAGAGATGCCGGAGTGTTACGCCCTCGGCACTCTGCGCGAGTTCCGGTACATGACGCACCAGCAGATCGTCGAGGGACAGCTTGCCGTGCTGCTCCAGCAACAGCAGCGCGAATGCCGTGAATTGTTTGGAAACGGAAGCGAGGTTGAAGATCGAATGGGTGCCGAGGGCACTGTCCTGGTCCAGGTCGGCAGCGCCAAATGCCGACGCATATCTGATTTTGCCGTCCTGCAACACGCCCACCGTGCAGCCCGGCTGCCCGGGTTCTTCATATGCAGCAAAGACTTGCGCAATTTCCCGATCTGCCGGCGGACTGGCGGCGAAGGATGTCAGCGATAGAGTCCCGGCGATTATTGCCGCGAACCAGCGGGCTGCAATTGGCATGTGCTGATTATACCCAGCCCAAATCCAGGCCATGACTCAGAGCTTGGTCGATAGCAGCAGGTTCGTTTCCGACTGCTCGATCTCCGGCACGAGCCGGATCCGCCGCAGCACCTTGTCGAACTCCTCCAGCGTGTCGGTGCGCAGCTCCGCAATGATGTCCCAGCGACCATTGGTGGTGTGCAGCGCCTGCACAGCCGGATCGCCGCACAGTGTGCGGATCACGGCGTCGGCATTGTTGCCGGTGACCGAGATCGTCATCAGCGCAGCGATGCGGTGCTCATCGACCTGCGGCTTCAACCGCAGCGTGTAGCCGGCAATCGTGCCGTTGCGCTCAAGCCGCGCAATGCGGTTCTGCACCGTGCCGCGCGCCACGTTCAGTTGCTTGGCGAGTTTGGCGACCGGTGCGCGGGCATTGGCCTTCAGCAAAGCGATGAGTTGCCGGTCCAGATCGTCCATCGTGTGCCTCCGCTGATCTGATCAAAGCGCCAATAATGTTGCGCATTATGCACAGTTTATTGAGCGATATGGGCGATTCTGGGGCTTTTGCTTGGCCTGAAAGACCCTGAAGATGGTCACTGTCCTTACGCCGGAGACTCGGGTCATGGTCAGCTACATCGGCGTCAGCGATATCGAGCGGCTGGTTCGCAAGCTCGGCACGGCGCAGTTCATCGCTGCATTGACGCACGAGATCGAGGCGGATTACCGCCGCTGGCCGGACTTCGAGAAGTCGGCGCGTCTCGCGAGCCATTCCAGTGTCGGTGTCATCGAACTGATGCCCACCACGGATGGCAAGTTCTACTCCTTCAAGTACGTCAATGGTCACCCGAAAAACACCGGCAAGGGCCTGCTGACGGTGACGGCATTCGGCGTTCTTGCCGACGTCGAGACCGGTTACCCGCTGCTGCTTTCGGAACTCACTGTCGCGACGGCGCTGCGCACTGCGGCGATGTCGGCCCTTGCCGCGCGCTACATGGCGCGACCCGACAGCCGAGTCATGGCGCTGATCGGCTGCGGCGCACAGGCGGAGTTCCAGGTCATTGCCTTCCACAACCAGCTCGGCATCCGCGAGATCCGCATCTTCGACGTCGACGCATTCGCCATGGCGAAACTCGAGCGCAACTTGCGCTCGCTGCCCGAACTTTCCGATCTGCGCGTGCTGCGCGCCGACTCCACCGCGAGCGCCTGCCAGGGCGCCGACATCGTCACAACGGTGACGGCCGCCAAGCGCAACGCCGTGATCCTGACGCCAGACATGATCGAGCCCGGCATGCACCTCAACGCCATCGGCGGCGACTGCCCGGGCAAGACCGAGCTCCATCCGGAGATCTTGCGGCTCCCCGCGACGCACATAGTCGTCGAGTACGAGCCGCAGTCGCGCATCGAGGGCGAGATCCAGCAACTGCCAGCCGGCTTCCCGGTCACGGAGTTCGCCGATATCGCGCGGGGCCTGACGTTGGGCCGGCGCAGTGCCAACGAGATCACCATCTTCGACTCGGTCGGCTTTGCGCTCGAAGACTATTCCGCCCTGCGCTTCCTGCACCAGCTGCTGCTCAACGAGAAGCGCGAGCATCGTGACATCGACCTGATTCCGGTGCTGCCCGATCCGAAGGATCTGTACGGCGGTACGCTGGGTCAGACGGCAGAGCAGGCGCGACCACGACTCCGCACCGCAGGCTAGAACGACCTCATGGCACAGACGATTGCACTGATTGGCGCACCGACGGACGTCGGCGCGAGTTGCCGTGGCGCTTCGATGGGCCCGGAGGCGCTGCGCGTCGCGCGTCTGCAGGCGATGCTGGAATCCCAGGGCCGGGAGGTGCTCGAACGCGGTAATCTCAGCGGCCCGGCAAATCCCGAGGCGCCGCCGGTCGGCGGCCTGCGCCATCTGGCGGAGGTGACCGCCTGGAATCAGGCCGTGCACGCTGCAGTGTTGGCCGAGTTGGAGCATCGCCGGCTGCCGATCCTCCTCGGCGGCGACCATTGTCTCGCGATCGGATCGATCAGCGCAGTGGCGCGCCATTGCCGCACTACTGGCCGCAAACTGCGCGTGCTATGGCTCGACGCCCACGCGGACTTCAACACGCAAGCGTTGACCCCGAGCGGCAATCTGCACGGCATGCCGGTCGCCTGCCTGACCGGCCATGGTCCTGCGGAGCTGACCACGCTGGGCGGACCCGGCGTGGCGCTGCAGTCCGACATGATCCGCCAGATCGGCATCCGTAGCGTCGACGAAGGCGAAAAGCGCCTCGTGCACGCGGCCGGATTTGAAGTCTTCGACATGCGCTACATCGACGAGATGGGCATGCGGTACACGCTGGAGCAGGCGCTTGCGAGGCTCGACGCCGACACCCACCTGCATGTCAGCTTCGACGTGGATTTCCTGGATCCGGACATCGCCCCGGGTGTCGCCACCACCGTGCCGGGCGGTCCGACCTATCGCGAGGCGCAACTCTGCATGGAGATGATCGCGGACACCGACCGCTTGTGTTCCCTCGACATCATGGAACTCAACCCGGCGCTCGACGTACGCAATCGCACCGCCGAGGTCACGGTAGAATTGATCGGTTCATTGTTCGGCAAGAGCACCCTGATGAGAAAGGCCTGAGTTGGCGGCCACGATTCAAAGTCCCTATCTCCTGTTCCTCGCAGACGTACCGGATGACGGTTCGGCGAAGACGGCCGCCGGCATCCTGCAATGGCGAGGCGAGCTGTGCGCCGGCCAGTTGCGCCTGCCCGGCTGCGAGGTCGATCTCAATCTGCCGGATCTGACCCCGCAACAGGCCGCAGAACGCGGCATCCGCACGATGATCGTCGGGGTCGCCAATGACGGCGGCTTTATCGCGCCCAATTGGGTCGCAACGATCGCGAGCGCCCTGGAGGCCGGGCTCGATGTCGCCTCCGGTCTGCACGAGCCGCTCGCCGAGGTTCCCGAGATCGCCGCGGCCGCGAAGCGGACCGGCCGCCGGCTGATCGAAGTGCGCCAGCCCGCGCAATCCTTCAGTCCGGGCACCGGCCTCAAACGCAGTGGCAAGCGCCTGCTGACGGTCGGCACCGACTGCGCCATCGGCAAGAAGTACGCGGCGCTCGCGATCGAAAAAGAAATGCGCACGCGCGGTATAGCCGCTGATTTCCGTGCCACCGGACAGACCGGCATCTTCATTTCGGGCCGTGGCGTCGCGGTGGATTCAGTCGTTGCCGATTTCGTCTCCGGCGCAGCGGAATGGCTGTCGCCGGCTGCCGCGCCAGATCACTGGGATGTCATCGAAGGCCAGGGTGCGCTGTTCCATCCGGCCTATGCCGGTGTGACGCTCGGGCTGATCCACGGCAGCCAGCCGGATGCGCTCGTGCTGTGCCATGAGCTCGGTCGCACGCGCCTGGGTGGGTTCGAAAGTTTCGCGATTCCGTCATTCGAGTCCTGCATGGAGACTTACCTCGCCGCCGCGCGCCTGACAAACCCAAACGTGAAATTCGCCGGTGTCAGCCTCAACACTTCGCGCGTTGGCGAGCAGGAAGCGGCCCGCGGGATCGCCGAGATTTCCGGGCGCCTGTCCCTGCCCTGCTGTGACCCGATCCGCACCGGCGTCGCACCGATCGTCGACCGCATCGTCGCGATTTTCGGCTAGACGATCGCCGTGGGCACCGTGCACGCCCAATTCCGCCTGGAGACCTGGCCGCTTCATCAGCCGTTTACGATTTCACGCGACACGACCGTGGCGCTTCGCGTTCTCTGCTGCGAGTTGCGGCGCGGCGTCCATGCGGGTCGCTCCGAGTCCGTGGGCGTGGACTACCACGGAGAGACGCCGGACAGTCTGCTGCGCGATCTGGAAGTTGCCATATCCGCCGGTTCGATTCCCTGGGACCGGCTCGCGCTGCTCGACTGCATGCCGGCCGGCGGCGCGCGCAATGCCATCGACTGCGCGCTGTGGGACCTCGAAGCGAAGGAACAGGGCCGGCGGGTCTGGCAGCTGGCGGGGCTCACTGCACCGCGGGCGCTGCGAACCACTTTTACCATCGGTCTCGGCGAGCCTGCGAAGATGGCTGCCGATGTGGCACTCGCCCCGCCAGGTGCCATCCTGAAACTGAAACTCGGCGCGCGTGATGGGCGGGACGTGGACCGTGTCGCCGCGGTGCGCCGCGTGGCGCCAGCGGCCGAGTTCGTCGTGGACATCAATGAAGGCTGGTCGCTCGCAGAACTGAATGACGCTGCGCAGGCATTGGAGCGTCTCGGGGTGACGCTGATCGAGCAGCCATTGCCGGTTGCGCAGGATGCACTCCTGGACGGATACACTGGCAACCTGGCGCTTTGCGCCGATGAAAGTTTTTCCGACCATTCGTCCTTCGACACCCTGCAATCGCGCTATGCCTGCATCAACGTCAAGCTCGACAAATGCGGCGGCCTGACCGAAGCCTTGAGATGCGCCACCACCGCACGCGCACGCAGGCTCGAATTGTTCGCCGGCAACATGCTGGGGACCTCCCTCGCGATGGCGCCGGCGTTCATCCTGGCCCAGTATTGCCGCTGGGTGGACCTGGATGGTCCCCTGCTGCTCGCGCGGGACCGGGATCCGGCTTTCGTATTCGACGGCGCAATGATGCAGCCATTTGACGCGGCGCTCTGGGGCTAAAATTGGAATCAGACGTGACTACACTCGACCTGGACTTTGTACGCGCGCAGTTCCCGGCCTTCAGCGAACCCTCGCTCGCAGGATTTGCGCATTTTGAAAACGCCGGTGGCTCATATGCCTGCCGCCAGACGATCGAGTGGCTCGATCGCTACTATCGGCGGACGAAAGTGCAGCCCTACTACGCATTTGCACCGTCGAAACTTGCCGGCGAGCAGATGGATGCGGCCAAGGAACG
>JANNTO010000263.1:0-10747 GCA_031403675.1 Gammaproteobacteria bacterium
TTTGAAGGCACCTGCGGCAAGCGCATCCCGGTGATTGGCGGCCGCACGCGCATCGTGATCTTCACTGCCTCGGCCAGAAACTGCCGGCCGGGCATTTCGGCATCGCGACCCAGGGATTCCCGCAACTCGTGCGCGTGAATCCGCAGGTGATCGCGCCCGACACCTCGCGGATCTTTCAGGAACGCTCGCCGGTGCTGTGCCAGGTGCGCATGGTGAACGAGCTGCCGCTGATCCCGGATCTCGAGCGGCTCGAGGAAATGATCGCCGACGAGACGACCGTCACCGCGGCCTAAGCGAGCGCGAGCTCCGGAACGATCCGCTGCCAGCCTGCGGGCGCCAGGCGTACCGCCGCGGCCGGCGTCGAGCCAATGACTTCGCGCTCGATAAGCGCCGACACCGACAGTGGGCGCGCCAGCCGGCCGAGCCACTGCAGTTCGATCACCGTGACCGGGCCGGCATCCAGCAGCTCGCGCAACCGCGCGAGCGAATCGCCCTGATGACCGGCGCACAGCGCCAGCAGTTCGCCGAGCGTGGTCGCATGACCGACGCGGTTGACGCGCGCCGCGGCTGTGATCGAAGCCGAGCGGATGCGATCCGGCGTGCGTTCGAGAAACATCAGCAGCAGATCGCCGGCCTCCGGTTCGCGCACCGTGCGCTGGCGCAGCAGTTGCTTGCGCACCGGGCTGCCGAGGGTCTGCGGCACTGCTACCGTAGAGAATAATTCCGTCTGCGTCGCGCCCGCGAGTTCGGGCACCAGGCGATCGTGACTCGCGGCGTCGAGCGGCAGCAGCCAGACATCGCGTCCTGGCACGGGCCGGGCGGCCTGATTGTCGATGCCGTGACAGAAGATCTCGCGCCCGTGCCGGTCCCGTCCGCGCCGTTCGAAGCCGAGCTGGTCGAGCAGCAGCAGCACGTGGTCCTGGTGCGGCGGCACGAGCGCGCGCAGTGCGCTGCCTTGGCGCCGCGCGATCGTCAGCGCCGTTGCGATCACGGGTTCGAGCACCCGGCTGCCGCGCGCATGGTCCGCTGAGGCAATGGCCGCCAGGGTCAATTCGGGCGATTCAGTGGTCAGCACGCCGAGCGCGACCGGCCGGCCCGCGTCATGTGCGACCAGCACGCGCGTGCCGTTCGCCTCGAGCCGGGTCGCGAGATATGGATCAAAGAGCTCGCAGTCCTCCGCCAGCATCGCCTCGAGCGCGGGGTTGGACAGAGCGGCGCGCGGCTCAATTTCGGTGACTGCAAGCTCACGCGCATTGCCGGCCAGCGCATCGAGCCAGGCGAGCGCATCACAGGGCGTCAGCACGCGATTGCCAAGACCCGCCCGGTCGGCGAGCCGGTGCAGGCGCCCGTCGTCCGCTATCAGCAGTTCGACGATCCGCGCGTGCAGAGCCCCGAGCAGGCGCAGGTCCGCGCGATCGATTTCGTTGCGTGCCGGCACAAAACGCGTCTTGAGGTCGCGCTTCGACGGCAGCGGCAGCTCCGGGATCTTCAGCAGCGGTTCGAAACGCCACAACGCGACCCGGCGGCGCAGCACGTCCGGATCGGTTGCCGCTTCATCCCAGCTTTTTTGTTCCACGCAGAGCGTGAGTCCGAGCGCGGCGCTGTCGCGTGCGATCGCGGCGAGTGTGGCTGCGTGTTGCTCGGTGCCCGGCGCGAAGCAGAGATAAGGGTCCAGCAGCAGCCGCACCCCGTCGTCCGGGATCGTGGCCGGTTGCAGTTCCGGGTATTTGATCAAGTCAGGTCACCCGCCACCGATTGCAGGACCGTGAGTGCCGCGACGGCTGCGGTTTCACTCCTCAATACGCGCGGTCCAAGACGACAGGCAAGATAACCCACCGCGAGCGCCGCGTCGCGTTCGGAATCCTCGAGCCCACCCTCCGGTCCGACCAGGAGTTCGGCTGAGCGCGCGCCGGTCGCGGCCGCGACCAGCGCCTGGGGCGCATCAGGTGCGAGCAGGATGCGATGCGTGCCTGCAGTTGCTTGCTGCTGCAACCATTGGGCCAGCGGCTGCGGTTCGGCGATGGTCGGCAGTCGCGCGCGGCCGCATTGTTCGCAGGCGGCAATCGAAATGCCGCGCCAGTGCGCGAGCTTCCTGGCGCGCGTTTCAGCATCGAGTTTCACCACGCTGCGCAATGTCACGACCGGCACAATTGCCGTGACGCCGAGTTCGGTCGCCTTCTGGACCACCAGATCCATGCGCTCGCTGCGTGCAAGGCCCTGCACCAGCGTCAGCGCAAGCGGCGACTCCGGCCGCGCGACGCGGGTCCCGAGCACTTCAGCCTCGATCGCGCCCTTTCGTAAGGCCTTGATTCGGGAGGGGTAATCGACCCCGTCACCATTGAAGAGCGTCAGCGGATCGCCGGCCCCGAGCCTGAGCACACGCAGGATGTGGGCCACCGCCGCGCCGCGGATCTCGACGCAATGGCCCTGCGTCAGCGGGCTCTCGACATGCACGCGGATCAGGCGCATGCCGCATCCACTGCGCGTTGCGCGATGCCCGCAAGCCAGTCGATCTGTTCCGGTTCGATCACGTACGGCGGCATCAGGTAGATCACATTGCCGATCGGACGCAGCAAGGCACCCTGAGAGAGCGCGTACTCGTAGGCCTTCAGACCGCGGCGCTCGCGCCAGTCAAAGCGTTCGCCGGTCTTGCGGTTCTTGACGATCTCGATCGCGAGGATCATGCCGGTCTGGCGCACTTCCGCGACCTGTGGATGATCGGCGAGCGGTGCGGCCGCCGCGGCGAGGCGGCGGGCGAGGGCGCGATTGCCGGCGATCACGTGGTCCTCGTCGAAGATCGCAAGCGTCGCGAGTGCGGCCGCGCAGGCCAGCGGATTGCCGGTGTAGCTGTGCGAATGCAGGAAGGCAGTCAGCTTCGTGTAATCGTCATAGAACGCCTGGTAGAGCGGCTCGGTCGTGACGACTACCGAGAGCGGCAGGTAGCCGCCGGTCAGGCCCTTGGAGAGGCAGATGAGATCGGGCCGGATGCCCGCCTGCTCGCAGGCAAAAAGCGTGCCGGTACGGCCGAAGCCGACCGCAATCTCATCCGCGATCAGCAGCACCCCATGCCGGTCACAGGCCTCGCGCAAGAGCTTGAGATACACCGGGTGATACATGCGCATCGAACCCGCGCACTGCACCAGCGGCTCGACGATGACGGCCGCGACTTCATCGGCATGCGTCTCGAGTGCCTGCTCCATCGCCTCAAACATGCGCCGGCTGTATGACTCCCAGCTTTCGCCCGCTTCCCGCAGGTAGCAATCGGGCGATGGCACCGTGATCACTTCCATCAGCAGCGGCTGGTACACCTTCTTGTACAGCTCGACGTCGCCGACCGCGAGCGCACCAAGCGTTTCGCCGTGATAGCTGTTCGAAAGGGTGATGAATCGCCGCTTGCGCGGCTGCCCGAGGTTCTGCCAGTAATGAAAACTCATTTTGACGGCGACCTCGACCGCGGCCGAGCCATTATCCGCATAGAAGCAGCGCGTCAGGCCCGCCGGCAGCAGCCGGACCAGGTGCTCCGAGAGCTGCAGCACCGGCTCGTGCGTGAAACCCGCGAGCATCACGTGTTCGAGGCGATCGAGCTGCCCGCGGACCGCGGCATTGATGCGCGGATTCGCATGCCCGAACAGATTGACCCACCAGGAGCTGATGCCGTCGAGAAAACGGTGCCCGTCAAAGTCGTAAAGCCACACACCCTCGGCCCGCGCGATCGGAATCAGGGGCAGCCGCTCGTGATCCTTCATCTGCGTGCAGGGATGCCAGACGACGGCGAGGTCGCGGGCGGAAATGGCGGCGTTCTGGGTGGTCCGGCTCATCCAAAATGAGTGTATGCGATTGGAAGCCGTGCATGGCGCGGGCTAAGCTGTGGCGATGTCCGGTCTGATCATCACCGCTGGCCTGCTGTCCGGCGCACGCAACGTGGCCTCGCCGAATTGCGACCCTCGCCCGCAGGGATTTGAGCCAGAGCTGATCGTGATCCACGGCATCAGCCTGCCGCCCGGGCGCTACGGCGGATCGTGGATCGACCGGTTGTTCACGAATACGCTGCCTGCGGATGCGGATCCCTATTTTGCAACCATTCAGCAGTTGCATGTTTCATCGCATGTGCTGGTCGCGCGCAATGGGAGACTGACGCAATACGTGCCCTTCGACCAGCGCGCCTGGCACGCCGGCCAGTCGTACTGGCGCGGACGCGAGGCCTGCAACGACTTCTCGATCGGCATTGAACTCGAAGGCACGGACGACGACCCATACGACGATCGCCAATACGCCGCACTGGTGCCGCTGATCGCAGCGCTGCAGCGCAGTTATCCGGCACTCGGCGCGGGCTGGATTGCGGGGCACAACGACATCTCGCCCGGCCGCAAGACGGATCCGGGGCCGGCATTCGACTGGCGGCGACTGGAACGGGATCTGCACGCCGCAGCTGCGCGTTTCTGCCGCGAGGTGCTGGCCTGAAAGCGCTGGCGGCGCTGGTCGCGACCTGCCTCGCCGCCTGCAGCGGGTCGGCGCCGGAACCGGCGGGCGAGCGGATCATCAGCGTCGCGCCGAATCTGACGGAATTGCTGTTTGCCGCGGGCGCGGCGGACCAGATCGTCGCGGTCAGCGAGTTCAGCGATTATCCCGAATCAGCCAGGTCGCTGCCCCGCATTGGCGACGCCTTCCGGCTGGACTACGAACGCATCGTGGCACTGGCACCGACCGTCGCCGTGATCTGGGAAACCGGCACGCCGGCCGGTGTCGCAGAACGCCTGCAGGGACTCGGGATCCGCGTGGTTGGTATCCCGACACATCGGCTCGACGACATTGCGGTGGGCCTGCTTGAACTCGGTGAACTGGCGGGCACGCAGGCGGTGGCGGCGGCGGCGGCCGCGGATTTCCGGCGCCGCATCGCCAGCCTGCGAAGCGGATTTCGCGACCGGCCGAAACTACGCGTATTCATCCAGATCGATGACGCGCCGCTGTTCACGGTCGGCGGCGGGCACCTGATCACGGAGATTGTCGAGCTGTGCGGTGGGGTCAACGTCTTCGCCGATGCAACGGCGCTCGCGCTGCCGGTAGACCTGGAATCGGTGCTGGTCCGTGCGCCGCAGGTGATCCTGTCCACCGACGATGGCGACCCCAGCGACTACTGGGCGCGATTCGAGGAGCTTGAGGCAGTCGCCAGCGGCAGCGTCTATCGTGCGCCGGCCGATCGACTCGCGCGGCCGAGTCCGCGAATCGCCGCGGGTGCCGCCGAAGTCTGTGCGCTGCTCGATCGCACGCGCGGCTCAGCGCCGCTCGTGCCTCCATAGCACTTCGCTGCCGGACTCATGGCGTGCGAGCACGCGCGCGATCACGAACAGCAGATCCGACAGCCGGTTCAGGTATTGCAGCGGTTCAGGTGCCACAGCCTGCGCGCGCGCGAGTGTCCAGGCCCGCCGCTCAGCGCGCCGACAGATGGCACGCGCGAGATGACAGCTTGCCGCCGCCGTGCCGCCACCCGGCAGGATGAATTCCTTGAGCGGCGGCAGCCGTTCATTGAAGCGATCAAGCGCCTGTTCGAGCCCGGTGACATGCCGCGCCTCGATGGCGCGGTGACCCGGGATGCAGAGCTCGCCGCCGAGATCGAAAAGTTCGTGTTGGACATTCTGCAGCAGCTCCCGCACCTCGGCGGGAACGGCAGCTTCGGCCAGTACCACGCCGATGGCGCTGTTGCATTCGTCCACGCAGCCATAGGCCTCGACCCGCGGATCGTCCTTGGGTACGCGGTTGCCGTCGCCGAGACCGGTCGTGCCGTCGTCGCCTGTGCGGGTATAGATCTTCGACAGGCGGTTGCCCACGGCGTCTCCTCAGCGGAAATCGTGCCGGACGGCGACGAACAGGCTGCGGCCCAGCGTGTTGAACCCGCGCGCCAGCTCGTAGTCCTCGTCGAGCAGGTTCTCCATTCGTGCAAGCAATGTAAAGCGGGGTCCCAGGGCGACCTTGGCGGACAGGTTGGCGAGCCAGTACGCTGGCAGCCGCACCTGCGGAAATCCGAAATCCTCGCGATCGCCCGCGTAGCGCAGGTCGATCGCGATCTCGTGGGCGCCGATCCGGCGCAGGACTGCCAACATCAGGTTCTCTTCCGCCCGACGCAGCAGGCGCTCATCGTTGGTCACATCGCGCGGATCCTGGATCGTGGCACCCGCCCGCAGCCCCCAGCGTTCGCCATCGTACTGCCAGGCAGCTTCGACGCCCTCGATGCGCGCCCGCTCGACATTGCGGTTCTCGCCCTCGAAGGTCTCGAAATCGGTGACGACGTACTCGATCAGGTCGTTGATTTCGTTGCGAAACGCGGTCAGCGTGAACGACTGCCGGTCGCCGATGCGCTGCCGGTAGCTCAGTTCATAGCTCCGGGATTCCTCGGCGTCGAGATCCGGGTTGCCGCCGAATCCGAAGAGATCCGTCGCATCGGGAGCACGGAACGCCGTGCCGGCCGCCGCCGTGACCAGCGCCCGATCGCCGATCGCAAGGCCGTACTCGGCGTTCCAGGTCGCGTGCCCGCCGAAGACCTCGTGATCGGTATACGCGCCCGCCAGCAGCAGGCGGTGCCGGCCCAGCCTGGCCTGGTGCTGGAGATAGAACTGGCTGGTCGTGGTATCGGCGCCGTAAGGCAGGTCGAAGGATTCGGCATCAGCTTCCTCGTCCTGCCACAGGATGCCCGCCGTCAGCGTGTGGCGCTCCGACAGCGCCACGTCGTTCTGCCAGTCGAGACTCCAGCGCCGTGTGTGCACGAAATCGCGCAACTGGTTCTGGTCGAAATCGGACAATTGGTTCTGGTCGATCTCATCCTGCGCGTAGCCGGCCATGACTCTCGTTTCCCAGGATTCCGACGGCGCGAATTTCGCGGTGAGCGCCAGCGCGGAGTTCTCGAAGTCCTGATCCAGTTGCGCGCCGAACTGCGTGTATTCGGTCGTGCCCGCCGCATGCCAGACGCGGAGACCGAGGTCGACCGCGGCAAGGTCGGCGCGGCCCGCGGCGGTGAATGACAGGTTGTCGAATCCGCGGTCGGTCGTGTCGCCGCTGCTCGTCGGAAAGCCGTCGCTGTCTTGCCAGGAGACGCCGAACGACACGTCGCCACGCTCGCCGCCGATGCCGGCAGTGAGGCTGGCGCTGCGCGTGTCGTAGCTTCCGAATCCCGCCTGAACGCTGGTGCCGTTCGCCGCGCCGCGGCGCGTGATGACATTGATCACGCCACCGAGCGCGTCCGAACCGTAGAGCGTCGAACGCGGCCCCTTGACGATCTCGACGCGCTCGACGAGTTCGGGCGCGATGTTCTGGATCGAGGCGCTGCCGATCGTGCCCGGATTGATTCGGAGCCCATCCACCAGCACGAGCACATGATTGGACTCGGTACCGCGCAGGAACAGCGAGGTCTGCTGGCCCGGCCCGCCGAGACGCGCCACTTCGACGCCCGGGATCATGCGCAGCGCATCGCCGAGATCCGACGCCGGATGGCGCAACAGTTCCTCGCCGCGAACCAGCTCGACGCTCGCGAGAACTTCCCGGACCGGGGTTTCGATGCGTGTTGCGGTGACGACGACGGGTTCGATCGCATGGGGGCCGGCGATGACGGCAAGCAGGCAGAGTGCGTTCATTGGTGCTCCTCCCGAGCAGTGATTCGAAAAATCACCGGTCATGGCGGAAACACGGGGGCAGAGAGCCTGCACCCCTGTCGCCCGCCGCGACTGGCTCTTGTTGACGGGCCGGTTTCCGGACTCACGGCGTGTCCCGAAGGACCGTCCGCATCGCCTTCCCACCGGAGGATCCGGCAGTGGCTGCAGGTTTCGCCTGCGTGATGCGGCTTGCGCCGTTTACCGTTGCGGGGGCAGTGCCGGGATGGCGAGCAACTCGCGCACCGGCTTCCCGATTAGCCCGGGCTCGCGCCCGGGACACCTGTCATCCGGGTCAATGTAGGCAGCGGCGGCCCGCCGGTCAAGCGGCCGTTGACGAGTCCGCGATCGCCACGCAGTCTGACGTCATGGCGAACTCGGCAAGACTCGATGCAGCGCTCGCCGCGGCAGCGGCGGCGGCGGAACTGATTCGCAGCAGTTACCGGCAAAACATCGGTGTGCGCATCAAGACCGATGGTTCTCCGGTGACCGATGCGGATGTCGCCGCAGAAACAGTCATCCGCACGATCGTGCAAGGCCGCTTTCCGGAAGATGGTTTCTATGGCGAAGAATCCGCCGTGGATCGCATCGACGCCCGGCGCCTCTGGCTGGTCGATCCGATCGACGGCACCAAGTCCTTCGTGCGGCAGTATCCGATGTTCTCGACCCAGATCGCGCTGCTGGATCGCGGCGTGCTCGAATTGGGCGTTTCCTGCGCGCCGGTCTACGGCGAGACTGCCTGGGCCGAGCGCGGCACCGGCGCCTTCATGGATGGCGCGCCGCTGGCGGTCAGCCGTATCGCTGCTTTCGAAGCAGCCACGATTTCGACCGGCAATCTGCGCTCACTGGCGGGCACGCCACGCTGGGCCGCGCTTGGGCGCATGGTCACGCGACTCGACCGCATCCGCGGCTTCGGCGATTTTCTGCACTACCACCTGCTCGCGGCCGGCAGGATCGAGGCGGTAATCGAGTCGGATATCAATATCCTCGACATCGCCGCGCTGACCGTGATCGTCGAGGAGGCGGGCGGGCGGGTGACCGATCTGGAAGGCGCGCCGATCGGCCTGCAAACACGCAGTATCCTCGCCTCGAATGGCGCACTGCATGATGCGGTCCTGGCCGAGCTGAATCGCTGAAGGAATCAGACGCTGACGAAAACGCGCCGTCCGCGCGAAGTCAGTTCCTCGACGGGTACCCGATAGAGTTCCGACAGGTGATCGGCATTCAAGGTTGTCGCACCGTCGCCGTATTGCCAGCGTCCATCACCGTGCAGCAGCAGTGCACGGTCGGCGAAGCGCGCAGCGAGTGTCGCATCGTGCAGTGAAGCGATGACCAGGCCGCCCGCATCGGCGCGGGCGCGGAATAGTGCGAGCACTTCATTGCGATGCTGCGGGTCGAGGTGATTGATCGGCTCGTCCAGCAGGCAGACTGCCGCGTCCTGCGCCAGCAGGGTCGCGACATCGAGCCGCCGGCGTTCGCCGCCGGACAGCGAATCCACCGCCCGCGCGGCAAGCGCGTCGAGACCGACCGCAGCCAGCGCCCGCTGCGCAAAGGCGAGATCTTCGGCACCTTCCCACTGCCAGAACGGCAGATGCGGATGGCGGCCGATCAGCGCGGTATCGAATACCGTCGATGGAAACGGATCCTCGGTGCTTTGCGGCAGCAGGGCGAGGCGCTGAGCTCGTTCGCGTCCGGACCATGCGGCGAGGTCGCGCCCGTCCAGCCACACACTGCCGGCAGCAGGCGCGCGGAGCCCCGCAAGTGTGTGCAGCGTCAGGGTCTTGCCGACCCCATTGCGGCCGAGCACCGCAATGAACTCGCCGCCCCGCGCTTCGAAATCAAGCGCGCGCACCAGTGTGCGGCCGTTGACGGCAACCTTGAGCGCGCGGCCCGCCAGGCGCGGCCCGGCTGCATCGCTCAAGGTTGCAGGCGCTGGTGACGCCATGGCTCCGCGTGGAATCGGCCGTTGCCGGCGGGCACCAGCTCGCGCGTCCAGCGCCCGCGGTCGTGCAGCCGGTGTTCGCCCTCGACCCAGAGTTCAACCTCAACTGCCCACAAGCGATAGCCACCCCAGTGGGCAGGTCGCGGCAGGTGCAGCCCCGGTTCCTGGTCGTCATCGGCAGCGGTGAATGGATCCGGCGTGCCATGGCGCGCGGCAGTTTCACGCAGCCGGTCGATCAGCATATGGCGCGTTGCGATCGGCTCACTCTGCTCGCTCGTGATCGCCGCGAGGCGGCTGCGCCACGGGCGGCTTGCGAAGTAGTCATCGCTTTCACTGGCGAGTGCGTGCACGACCGGGCCTGCGATGCGCAGTTGCCGGCCAAGCGCGTCCCACTGGAATACCACTGCAGCGCAGGGATTGGCCGCCAGTTCATGGCCCTTGCGCGATGCGTAATTGGTGTAGAAAACCAGGTACCCGGGATCCGCGACGATCTCCTTGCACAGCACAACCCGCACCGACGGCCTGCCGTCGCTGCCGATCGTGGCAAGGCTCATCGAATTGGGATTGCGCTGGACCTGTTCATCCCAGGCCTGTCGGAACCAGGTGGAGGCGAGCGGCATCGGATCCCGCGGCAATGGATCCGGCAAGGTCTGGAATGGCGCGTGCATGACGCAATGTTAACCGCCGGGCCGGCTGGATGGCCAAGTCGATTATTAAGGCGCGATTCAGGTTCGCGGGCCGACACTGGCCCCACGCACCCTGAGGAGGAGCCATCATGATCAAGACCACACTGACCACCGCGGCACTGGCGCTGCTGCTGGCTGGTCCGGCCTTTGCCGATGACGACCGCCACCGGGGCGACGATCGCGACAATCGTGACCGCTACGACGATCGCTATGACGACCGCGATGACAATCGTTACGACAACCGTCGCCACGATCGGCGGCGCAATGGCCATCGCAACGACCACCGCAGCCACGATCGCGGGCGCAACGGTCATCGCTACGACGACCGCTACGACTACCGCCGCGACGACCGCTGGCGCAACGACTATCGCTACGATGACCGGCGCGGTGACCGCCGCCACGTGCCGCCGTCCCGGTATCGCGCGGATTTCGGCTATCGGTCCGCATACGAACTGGCCTGGAGCGATTGGGGCCGGTACGGT
>JANNTO010000264.1:0-8771 GCA_031403675.1 Gammaproteobacteria bacterium
CCTCATCGGCGCGCCGCCGGGCTATGTCGGTTACGAGGAGGGCGGCCATCTGACGGAAGCCGTGCGCCGCAAACCGTACTCCGTGATCCTGCTCGACGAGGTCGAGAAGGCCCATCCCGACGTGTTCAACGTGCTGCTGCAGGTCCTCGACGACGGCCGCCTGACCGACGGGCAGGGCCGCACCGTGGACTTCCGCAACACTGTCGTGATCATGACCTCCAACCTCGGCTCGCAGATCATCCAGGAGATGGCCGGCGAGGAGAATTACGACGCGATGAAGAAGGCGGTCCTGGAGATCGTCTCGCAGCACTTCCGCCCGGAATTCATCAACCGCATCGACGACATCGTCGTGTTCCATCCGCTGGCGCGCGAACACATCCGCCGCATCGTCGAGATCCAGACCGGCTATCTGCGCCGGCGCCTGGCGGATCGCGACATCCAGATTGAGTTCGACACGGTGGCACTTGATTCGCTCGGCACCGCCGGCTTCGATCCGGTCTACGGCGCGCGACCGCTGAAGCGCGCGATCCAGCACCAGCTCGAAAACCCGCTGGCGCAGAAGATTCTGGCGGGCGAATTCGGGCCTGGCGACACGATTCAGGTCACGGTGCAGGATGGGGCGCTGGTTATGCGAAAATAGCCGATGCCCTTCTACGAATACCAGTGCACCGCCTGTGGGCACCAGCACGAAGAACTGCAAAGGATCACCGATGGCGCGTTGCGCAAGTGCCCCGTCTGCGGTCGAAGTGCGTTGCGGCGCCTGATGTCCGCGCCGGCTTTCCGCCTGAAGGGCAGCGGTTGGTACGAAACGGATTTCAAGGGCGACAAGGACAGCCAGCGCAATATCGCGGGCGAGAAGGCGCCGACTGCGGAACTCGCGCCCACGGTCGAAAAGCCGAAGGACGACCAGGCGGCGGCTCCACCCGTGGAGCAGGCGCCAGCCGCGGATACCGCCCCAAAACCGGCCGCCGACAGCAAGCCGAAGCCGGCGGCGTCAAAGACCACCCCGGCCCGGCGCCGTCGCGCAATTCGCCGGCCCGGACGCTAGTTGCCAGATTCAGCGCCGCGCACGTAACATCGCGCGCCTTGTCCATGCGTACACACTATTGCGGTGAAGTCGGCGAATCACTGGCGGGTCGCACCATCGAAGCGGCCGGCTGGGTGCATCGTCGTCGCGATCACGGCGGCGTGATCTTCGTGGACCTGCGCGACCGATCCGGCCTGCTGCAGGTCGTGTTCGATCCCGACACGGCCGAAGCCTTCAAGATCGCCGAAAGACTCGGTCGCGAGTTCTGCATCCAGGTGCTGGGCAAGGTACGCCCGCGCCCGGCCGGCACTGTGAATGCAAGCCTGCCCTCGGGCCAGGTCGAATTGCTGGCGCAGAAACTCATCGTGCTGAACCCGTCTGCGACGCCGCCTTTTGCGCTCGACGAGGAAGTGGGCGAGGAGCTGCGCCTCAAGCACCGCTACATTGATCTGCGCCGCGACGTGATGCAGGAACGCCTGCGGCGGCGCCATGCGATTACGCGCGCGATGCGCGAATACCTTGATGGCCACGAATTCGTGGACATCGAGACGCCGATGCTGACCAAGGCGACGCCGGAGGGCGCGCGCGATTACCTGGTGCCGTCCCGCACGCATCCCGGAAAATTCTTCGCGCTGCCGCAATCGCCGCAGATCTTCAAGCAGCTCCTGATGATGAGCGGCTTCGATCGCTACTACCAGATCGTGCGCTGCTTCCGCGACGAGGACCTGCGCGCGGATCGCCAGCCCGAATTCACCCAGCTCGACATCGAGACCTCGTTCCTGACCCAGGACCAGGTCATGGCGTTGATGGAAGCACTGATCCGCCACGTGTTCTCGCGCGTGCTGAAGGTGCAGCTGCCGGATCCGTTTCCGCGCCTGAAATATGCCGACGCGCTGCGTCGTTACGGTTCGGACAAGCCGGATCTCCGCATCCCACTCGAATTCGTCGATGTCGCCGATCTGGTGCGTGACAGCGAGTTCAAGGTATTCGCGGGCCCCGCCGCGGATCCGAACAGCCGCGTCGCAGCGCTTTGCGTGCCGCGCGGCAGCGAAATGACGCGCAAGCAGATCGACGAGTACACCGCCTATGTCAGTCGCCACGGCGCGCGCGGTCTCGCCTATATCAAGGTCAATGATGCGACCAAGGGCCGCGACGGCCTGCAGTCGCCGATCCTGAAGTTCCTGTCCGATGCGGCGATTGGCGGAATTCTTGAGCGCACGAAGGCAGCGACCGGCGACCTGATCTTCTTCGGCGCCGACCAGGCGAAAGTTGTCAACGACGCGCTCGGTGCGCTGCGACTGCAGCTGGGCCGCGATCTCGGCCTTATCGAGGAAGCCTGGCGTCCCGTTTGGGTCGTGGATTTCCCGATGTTCGAATACGATGCAGGGACGAATCGCTACCTGGCGATGCACCATCCATTTACCGCGCCGGCAGATCCGGATCCGGCCGCGCTCGTTGCAGACCCGAAGAATGCCCTCGCTCGCGCGTATGACATGGTGCTGAACGGCTCCGAGATCGGCGGCGGCTCGATCCGCATCCATCGCGAGGACCTGCAGAGCGCAGTATTCGGGCTGATTGGCATTGCGCCTGAACAAGCCACGCTGAAATTCGGCTTCCTGCTCGAGGCGCTGCGCTACGGCGCGCCACCGCATGGCGGTATCGCCTTCGGACTCGATCGGCTGGCGATGCTGATGTCAGGCGCCGACAGCATCCGCGACGTGATCGCCTTCCCGAAGACGCAGTCGGCCTGGGATCCGCTGACCGATGCACCTTCCGAGGCTGACGAGGCACAGCTTCAGGAATTGCACATCCGCGTCAGGAAACCGCCGCCGCCGGCGGGCTGAACACTGGCCGAGCACGGCATCCCGGTCATCGTCGTCCACGGTCTGTGGATGAACGGGCTGGAATCTTTCCTGTTGCGTGACCGTCTCGCACATGCGGGTTTCGCGCCATCCGTGTTTCGCTATCCGTCCATGCACGCATCCCTTGCTGAGGTCACGGCAGCGCTTGCGGAGCGCCTGCGAGCCGCAGGCGACGAAGTGCATATCGTTGCGCACAGCCTGGGCGGACTGGTCGCGCTCGAAGCGCTCGAACAGGCCGGCGACCTGCCGCCGGGCCGCGTCGTACTGCTCGGTTCGCCGGTGCAGGGCTCGCGCGCGGCGAGCACGATTGCCGGCTGGTCGCTCGGACCACAATTGCTTGGGTCGCTTGCAGTCGCCGAACTCGCGTGCGCCCGCGATCGCCGCTGGCAGCTGCCGCGTGACATCGGCCTGATCGCAGGATCGCGCTCGGCCGGGCTCGGCCGAATCTTCGCGGACCTGCCGCAGCCGAATGACGGCACGGTGTGCGTGGACGAGACCCGACTGCCAGGCGCAACTGCGCATCTGGTGCTCGATGTCAGTCACACCGGCATGCTGCTGAGCCGGCCGGTCGCGGACGCAGCCGGGCGATTCCTTGCGCACGGTTCATTCGCGGCGGCGGCACCTGCATCACATGGGCAATGACCGCCGCGAATCGAGGCCCGCCGACGGCGCGAAACTGAGAATCCCGGCTCAATGCCGGCCCGGAGCGATTGCTAGAGTCGCTCCGAAGCACGCCGACCAGCCAGCCACATGAAGCATTCATTTTTCTTACGCTGCGCCAGCCTGTCGGTCATCGCCATTGCGCTCTTGTGCGGTGCCTGCCTGCCGGCCTGGATGCGAAGGGATGAAGTACAGGATGCCGCGCGCCGCGAGGCCATTGATGGCGCGATGGCGATCCAGCGCAGCCAGGTCCGTCAGGCCTTCGTCGAGGCGGATCCGGACGTGATCCTGGTCAGCAAGTGGAGCAGCAGCGCCAGGTCGCGCGGCATCGGCGCGCGGCGCATTGATTTCTTCGCGATCTTCGGCTCGGATCCGGTGCTCGCGGATGCCTTCGCGCGCTATCGGGAAGTCGCGAACATCCAGGGAATCCTGGTCTACGTGCGAAATGACTGACGCATTCGCCGCACTGCGGCGCGTTCCGGCGGCGATCGGCATCGTCGCGATACCCTGCCTGCTGCTGCTGGTCTGGGGCATTTACCTGCAGTCGCAGGTGCACATCAATCACGACGTCGGCTGGATCGCCCACTCAGCCGCCTGGCTGCTCGACGGCCAGCGCTTCGGCACCGATATTCTCGACCCGAATCCGCCACTCGCCTGGTTCCTGATGCTGCCGGCCGTGCTCGCAGCAAAAACCGGCGTCATCCCGGAGCTCGTCGCGATCCAGGCCTGGTCCTGGATCTTGACCGCGATGGGACTCGCGCTGTCGATCACGATCCTGAAGCCATTGCTGCGCGGCCCGGTCCGGCTGGAAGCGATCGGGCTCGTGCTGGCGAGCGTTGCGGTGACCGCGATCCTCCCGATCGGGAATTTCGGCCAGCGGGACGTTATCGCCTTCGTGCTGATGCTGCCGTACCTGTGTCTGTTGCTCCGACACTTGACGGAATCACCAACCACGGGGCGCGGAATTCGGATCGCAGTCGGGCTGTTGGCCGGCATCGGCATGAGCCTCAAGCCCTTCCTGATCCTGGTGCCGGTCCTGGCGGAATCGCTGGTACTCCTGCAGGCCCGCAACCTGCGGGTCCTGTTCCGGGCCGAGACCCTCACGATGGCGGCAACGGTTGCGGCGTACCTGGCGGCGATACTGATGTTCGCGCGGGATTACCTGGATTATGCGTTGCCGCTGATCCGCGCCGTCTACTGGGCGTATGACGACTCCGGTTACCTGATCCGCGGTCGATTCCGGGAAGCGATCATGCCCGCCGTCTACGCGGGCGCCATCGCCCTCGCGACATTTTCCTTCAGTCGTGTGCACGCCCTGCTGCTCGCCTGGATCGCCGGTTTCTCCGCGAGCTACTGGCTGCAGGGCAAGGGGTTCCCGTATCACGCCTATCCCATTCTCGGCATGGGTTGCATGTTGCTCGCGTACGCGGCGATTCATGCGTTGCGGGCGGTCTGGCGCAGCGCGCGCATCACGCGCACCGGCCTGCGCCTGGTGATCATGGCCGCCGTGCTGCTGATCGCCGGGCCGGCGCTGCGGGCGCCGTTCGCGCAGGCCATGCAGTGGTACCGATCGGCGGAACGGGAGACCGGGGAGTGGGGTCGCCTGCGCAATGCCGTCATCGAGCGGTTGCGCTCGCTCGGTGTCGGGCCGGATGACTACCTGTATGCATTCTCGACCCATCCGCACCCAGGATTCCCGACCGTTAACTACCTCAATACGCAGTGGTCGGGCCGCACCGTCACGCAATTTGCCGTGCCGGCACTCGTGCGCCGGAATGAAATCAAGGATACGCAGATGCTGGCCGCCATCGATCGTGCCGTCGCACTTCAGGTCGCGATTGTCGTCGAGGACCTCGAGCGCCATCCGCCGACCTATGTCATGGTCGAGCAGCGGCAACGGCGCCTCGGGCTCGGCTTCCGGAGATTCGACGACCTGGCGTTCTATGGCCGCAACCCGGCTTTCGCGGAATTGTGGAAGTGCTATGTCGAGATCGAGCCGGTGGACCAGATACGATTGTTCCGGCGGCGAAGCGACTGCGATGCAGGCTAGCGGGGCGCGCGGATGACGGCCGGACGGCAACTGCAGCTCGAGGACATCACGAAGACGCTGCTCGCGGACCGCGGCGGACGCAGCTATGCGACGTTTCGTGCCACGCTTCGCACCGCCTGGCTGGTCGTCGCGCGCGACCTGCTGCTCGCGTACCTGATGCTCGCGACGAGCGGCGCGCTGGTGGTCGCGGCGGTGTCGGCCTGGGGAGAGCTTCGCATCCTGTGGGTCGTGATCGGCTGCCTGCTGATCGGCTTCTGGATGGCCAATCTCCAGTTGTTCCTGCATGAGGCGGCGCACTTCAACATCCACCCGGACCGACGCTGGAACGACCGGCTCGCAAACGCCCTGATCGGCGTGTGGGTCGGGACCGACATCGGCGAGTACCGGCGCATCCACTGGGATCACCACCGGTTCCTCGGCCAACCGACCGACACCGAACGCAGCTATTTCTCCGCGCTGCGCTGGCGATTCCTGCTGGAGTCCCTGTTTTTCGTCAGTGCGGTCCGCGTCATCGCGAATCGCCGGGCGAAGCTCCGTGATACGTCGGCTGCTTCGCGCAATGTCGGCGCGGGCGGCGCGCCGATGCTCGTCGTCGGCGCGCTCGTGCAATTGCTGGTGCTCGGCATCTGCGTCTGGCAGCGCCAGTATGAACTGGCGCTCGCCTGGCTCGCCGGCAACCTGATGGTGTATCCGCTGTTTGGAGCCCTGCGCCAGTTGCTCGAGCACCGGGATGCCGCGGCCGTGGCCGAGGTCGATTACAGCGTCGTTCCCCACGGCAAGCTGACGCGGTCATTCAAGCCGGGCCCGTTTGGAAGTTTTTTCGGCGGCGCAGGATTCCGGCTGCACGACATCCATCACTTCGATCCGGAACTCTCGTACACCAGCCTGCCGCGCGTGGATGCGTTCCTGCGCCAATGCCCAGCCGCCGCGCCCGCCCGTGCCGAGCGCAGGTCCTATTTCTGCGTCGCGGTCGAGCTCTGGCAGCGATGACCGAGCGCAGTTGCCCCGTTTGCAGCTCCACGGACTGCGCCCGTCATGGCTCCTTCGCCGACGAGGAATATTTCACGTCGGCGGCGCGCTACGACTACTGGCGCTGCACCGGCTGTGGCAGCCTGTTCCTGCATCCGCTGCCAGTTGATCGCCTCTGCGAGATTTACCCGCCCAACTACTACTCGTATGCCGCGACCGACAGCAACCTGCTGGTCCGGATCAAGGACCGGCTCGACGCCCGCCGGCTGCGGTCCTGCCTCGGGCGCATCGAAGGCAGCAGGCTCGGCGTGCTCGACGTCGGCGGTGGTGTCGGCTGGATGCTCGATCTTGTCCGCTCGATCGACCCGCGCGTCGATTATTCCGAGGTCGTCGACCTCGATCCTCACGCCGGCGCGCAAGCGCGGGCGCGGGGGCATCACTATTCGTGCGTGCGCATCGAGGAATTCTCATCGAGCCTCCGCTTCGACCTGATCCTGCTGCTCAACCTGATCGAGCACGTGGATTCGCCGCGGCGCGTGCTATCGCGCCTGTGCGATCGATTGACGGACAACGGCCGAATTCTGGTCAAGACGCCAAACTGCGAGTCACTCGACGCCCGGCTGTTCGCGCAGAGCTACTGGGCCGGACTGCATGTGCCGCGGCATTGGACCGTGTTCACCAGACGGTCCTTCGAGACGCTGCTGAAGGGTACCGGACTCGCGATCGACAATTTCTCGTACACGCAGGGCGGGGCGTTCTGGGCGGCGAGCGTGCTTGCGGCGTGGAACCGGCGCGGCTGGGTGCACTTGTCCTGCGACCGGCCGGCCCCGCATCATCCGGCGTTCCCGATTCTCGCCGGCATCACCGCGGCGTTCGACTTCCTGCGGATGCCGTTCGCGCCGACTTCCCAGATGTTCATCACTCTTCGGCGGGAAAAACCATGAGGCGGCAGAGCAGGAAAAACGCGAGGGAGTAGGCAACCAGCGCCGCGCCCTGGGCGAGGACTGGATGCACTCCGGCACGGAGCGTGAATGTCAGTAGTGCCAGATTGATCGAGTACGACAATGCGAAGGCGAGCAGGTAACGCGGGGCCGTCATTGCGACCGCGCGCGCGCTACGAAACGTCCACAGGCGATTGAGCTGGTAGCCGATGATGAAGCCGGCCAGCAGGCCCGCAGCATTCGCAACGAACGCATTGGCCTCGAGCCAAGCGCTGGCCGCAAGTACGGTCGCGAGCCCCACGACCGTGTTCACGATGCCGACCGCGACGAATCGCAGGAAAGCCAGGCTCTCGGTCGCCGTCATCGGACCACCGAAACGCAGTATTGGGCGCCGAGCGGCAGCCAGGCGAGCAACGGTTCCGACCAGCGCATGAAGCGCAGGAAGTTCGGATAGAAGACGATGAACTGCGTGCGTGGGCGGTTGAACCCGGCGGCCTGCGCCACGTGCTGCATGCGGCGCGCCGAGATCAGCACCGCCGACTCGTCAAATTCGCAGGCTTTTACCGCCCGTACCGTGAGCGGGTTCCAGGGGTTGTGCTCGTAGATTGCGAGCAACGCACCGGGTGCCATCACGCGCCGGATTTCGCGCAGCATTGAGTCGTGCCGATTGACCGGTATGTGGTGCAGTACGCAGGAGACGAATGCAAGGCCAAAGTGGCCGTCTGCGACTGGGATGGAGTCCTGGGTCATGAGCAGAAATTTTGCCGCGGAACCCGCACTCTCCCGGGCGATGTCGAGACTCGCAGGCGAGACATCGGTGCCGGTGATCTCGCAGTCCGGAAAGTACTCGCGCAGGAACGGCGTCGCCGTGCCGATGCCGCAGCCGAAATCAAGAATCCGGCGGACTGGCAGCCGGTTCGCGGCCAACCGGCCCGCATGCTGTGCCTTGTTGCGCGCGAAATAGTCGGGCGATTCACCGGTGATGCGAATGTTCTCTGCGTGCAATCGCCGGTAGGAGTCCGCGTAGCGGTCGAATTCGGGTGAACTCATCCGGGAGGCAGCGCCCCGGAACGATTGCGCATGACTTGTTCGATGATGAAGAGCGGCCGCCGCTTGGCTTCGATGTAAAGCCTGCCCAGGTACTCGCCGAGACTGCCAATTACGACCAGCTGGATCCCGCCCAGCATCAGCACCACGCCCATCACGCTGGTCCAGCCGGGGACGGTCTGGCCAATCGCCCAGCCGACGATCGCGTAGGCAAC
>JANNTO010000265.1:0-1604 GCA_031403675.1 Gammaproteobacteria bacterium
AGGCCTGAACCGGTCCGCGACGCAATTCCCGCCTTCAGCGCTCCAGGACGTAGGTGCCAGGGGCCTCGGCAAGCTGCGGATAGTCGGCGCTAGTCAGCGGCGGAGCCGTGCGCGGCTCGCCGCAGCGCTCTTCGAGCCAGGCGCTCCAGTCTTCCCACCAGGTGCCCGCACGCCTTTGCGTTGCGGCGAGCCAGGCGTCGGCCGTATCGCCGCGGTGCGCCGCGGCGACGTGATAGTGGCGCTTGGGCGGGGTGACCGGCGGATTGACGATGCCGAGGATGTGGCCCGAACTCGTCAGCACGAACCGCTTGTCGCCCGGGACCAGGCTGTTGATGCGGAAAATCTGGCGCCACGGCGTGATGTGGTCGTCCTCGGCGCCCACCTGGTACAGCGGCTGGCGCACCGCCGCGAGGTCGATCGGCACGCCGTCGATCGCAAGCGCGCCGGGCCTGCACAGCTTGTTGTCCAGGTAGAGTTCGCGCAGGTAAAACTCATGCATGCGCGCCGCCATGCGCGTGCAATCCATGTTCCAGTACAGCACGTCGAAGGGCGCCGGGCGCTCGCCGTACAGCCAGCTATGCACGACGTAGTTCCAGATCAGGCTGTTGGAGCGCAGCAGGCGGAAGGTCGCGGCCATCTCGGGCCCGTCGAGGTAGCCGCGTGTGCGCATCTTGTCGATGAGCCAGGTGACGCTGCCTTCGTCGATGAATACCTCGATGTCGCCCGGGGACTGGAAGTCGACCAGCGTGGCGAGCAGCGTCCAGTGCGCCACCGGCTGCTGTTCGCGCGGCAGTTGCCCCGCCATCCAGGCCATGTAAACCGACAGCAGCGTGCCGCCAATGCAGTAGCCAACAGCGTGCACTTTCTCGGCGCCGCTCAGTTCGCGCGCGACGCGCACCGCCTCGCTTACGCCCTGCACGATGTAATCCTCGAAGCCGGTGTTGCGCATCGCGAGGTCCGGGTTCTTCCAGCTGGTAATGTAGACATCGAAGCCCAGGTCGAGCAGATGCTTCACCAGACTCTTCTTCGGCTGCAGGTCGAGCACGTAGAACTTGTTGATGCACGGCGTGACGATCACGATCGGCGTCGGACGCACCTGCGCCGCGACCGGGGCGTAATGGATCAGCTCGAGCAGGCGGTTGCGGAACACCACCGCGCCCGGCGTGGTGGCGAGGTTCTTGCCGACCGCGAAGCCCTCCTGCCCGGTCATGCGGATGGTGCCGGCCTGCATGTCTTTCATGAAAATGTCGAAGCCACGGCGCAGGCTGTCGCCGCCGGAATCGATGGCCTTGCGCATCGCCACCGGATTGGTGAGCAGGAAATTGGTCGGCGACATTGCATTGAGCCATTGCCGCCACCAGAACGCGGCGCGCCGCCGTTCCTTCGGCGACAGGCCGGGCGTCTGGTAAAGCGCGTCCTGCACCGAGCGCGTGTAGAACAGGTACCACTGTTTGAGCAACCCCCACGACGGCTGCTGCGTCCACGCCGGGTCGCTGAAGCGGGTGTCGTCGGGCTGAGGCGGCACAAGGTCCGGCAACTTGCGGCCGGCGAGTTGCTCGGCCGAGTGGCGCTGCAGCGCCCCTACCTCGGCCAGGGTGCGTGCC
>JANNTO010000266.1:0-1511 GCA_031403675.1 Gammaproteobacteria bacterium
CAGCCGGCCGGTCTCGACGACGCCCTCGGCTTGCTCGACCGCTACGGCAGTGACGCAATGGTGCTGGCGGGCGGGCTCGACAGCATGGACTGGCTCAAGGACCGCATCCGGCGGCCGCGCTACGTGGTCGACCTGGGCGGCATCGAGGGGCTGCGCGGCGTGCAGGCGTCGGGCGACGGCGTCGAGATCGGCGCGATGACCACGCTCACCGAAGTGGTGCGCAATCCGCTCATCCGCGAGAAGTACGGCGTGCTGCTCCAAGGCGCCGAAGCGGCGGCCTCGCCGCAGATCCGCAACCAGGGCACGATCGGCGGCAACGTGTCGCAGGACGCGCGCTGCTGGTACTACCGCGCGGGCTGGTCGTGCTACCGGGCCGGCGGCAACATCTGCTACGCCGACACGCCCACCGCCGTGAATCGCGAGCACGCCATCTTCGGCGCCGACCGCTGCGTGGCGGTGAACCCGTCAGACACGGCCCCGGCGCTCATCGCCCTCGACGCGAAGATGGTGATCCGGTCGGGGAGCGGCGAACGCGTCGTCGACGCCCAGGACTACTTCGTCGGACCGGGCATCGACATCACGCGGATGACCGTGCTCCAGCCGGGCGAACTGCTGACCGCCATCCGGATCCCGGGCACCTGGGCCGGCGCATCGTTCTATTTCGAGAAGGTGACCTGCGATTCGCGAGCTGGGACGGCGACGCCGACGTGCGCGACAGCAGCGGCAAGACGTGGAAGCTCTTGGAGGACAGACTGACCGGCCCCGGCGGCGCCTCGCTCAAGCGCCTGCCTGCGCACCGGGCGTTCTGGTTCGGCTGGTACGCCGCCTATCCGTCGACGCGACTGGTGAGGTAGGCGGGATTGAATTCGCGCGCGCTCCCGGCCACCGGGCCGGGACTTGCGCGTCGCAGTTATGGACTGTACAGTACATAACTATGGCTCGGCCACGCGAATTCGACGCCGACCGCGTGCTGGAGAACGCGACGCGGGTGTTCTGGGCCAAGGGATTCGAGCACACCTCGCTCGATGACCTGTGCCGGGCCACCAGGCTCAACCGTTCCAGCCTTTACGCGGCATTCGGCGCCAAGCGCGATCTTTATCTCAGCGCTCTGGCGCGCTATGAGGATGGTTCCGCGGCGCGCATCGCGGCGGCGCTGCACGGCAGGCCGGTCCGCGAAGGCGTGAAGGCTTTTCTCGATTCCCTGATCGATTCAATCGTCGCTGGTCCCGGCCGCCGCGGCTGCTTCATCGGCAACTGCGCCGCCGAGATGGCGCGACTGGACCGCGGCGCCGCGGCGCGCGTGCGCGGCAGCCTGGCACGCATCGAGTCGGTCTTCCTGTCGGGATTCCAGGAGGCGCGCCGGCGCGGCGAGCTTTCCGACGACGCCGATCCCGCCGCGCTCGCACGGTTCCTGACCGCCGGAATCCAGGGTTTGCGCCTGGTCGGCAAGGTCAATCCGAACCGCAGTGCGCTGGAGGATGTCGCAGCGGTCATGCTGCGCTGCCTTGAGT
>JANNTO010000267.1:0-4124 GCA_031403675.1 Gammaproteobacteria bacterium
ACCGCGCCGCTCGTCATGCCGGAAGTCATCACGGGTCTTTCGCTGTTGCTCCTGTTTGTGGCCATGGAACAGGTCGTCGGCTGGCCCGAGGGACGCGGCATCACGACTATCACGATTGCGCACATCACCTTCTCGATGGCCTATGTCACGGTCGTCGTGCAGTCGCGTCTTGCGACCCTCGATGAGTCGCTCGAGGAGGCGGCGATGGATCTCGGCGCCCGCCCGGCGAAAGTGTTCTTCCTGATCACGCTGCCGATCATCCTGCCGGCCATCCTGGCGGGCTGGCTCCTCGCGTTCACGCTCTCCTGGGACGATCTCGTGATCACGAGCTTTGTCACCGGCCCCGGTTCGAGCACGCTACCGGTCGTCATCTTCTCGAAAGTGCGCCTCGGCGTCAGTCCGGATATCAATGCACTCGCCACAATCCTGGTGCTGATCGTCGCGGTTGGCGTGGCCGTCGCCGGCTTCGTCATGCATCGGCAGCAGAAACGCCGCGAGCAGGACGTGCAACAGGCACTCGCCGCCAACCTCTGATGCCGCCGCCGGAGAGCAAGCTGCCTGGTGTCGGCACGACGATCTTCACGGTCATGTCGCGGCTTGCGGCCGAGACCGGCGCAATCAATCTCGGCCAGGGTTTCCCGGATTTCCAGCCGCCCGCGCGTCTGCGGGAACTGGTCGCAGTTCATCTGGCCGCGGGCCACAACCAGTACGCGCCGATGGCCGGGCTGCCCGCTCTTTGCGCAGCAATCGCGGCCCAGGTTGCGCGTCGTCATGGCTGGGTGATTGATGCCGGGAACGAAGTTACGATCACGGCGGGTGCCACTGAGGCCATCTTTGCAGCCATTCACGCCGTGGTTCATGCCGGCGAAGAAGTTGTGCTGCTGGACCCGAGCTACGATTCCTACGGCCCGGCCGCCCGGCTTGCGGGCGCAAGAATTGTCCGCGTCCCGTTGTCGCTGCCGGACTTCCGTATCGACTATGAGCGGCTCGCCGCCGCGATCAATCCGCGCACCCGTCTGCTGATCGTCAACACGCCGCTCAATCCGGCGGGCGCCGTGCTGGATGCCGCCGATTGGGAGCGCATCGCAGATCTGCTGGAGCCGCAGGATGCCTTCGTTCTGTCGGACGAGGTCTACGAGTCACTGGTCTACGACGGTCGCCCGCATGCGGGCGTGTTGTCGAACGCGCGGTTGCGACAGCGTGCATTTGCCGTTTTCTCCTTCGGCAAGACCTACAACGCGACTGGCTGGAAGGTCGGCTACTGCCTGGCGGCGCCGTCATTGACTGCTGAGTTCCGGAAAGTGCACCAGTTCCTGACATTTGCCGTAGCAACGCCGATCCAGCACGCCATCGCCGATTTCATGCGCGAGGTACCCGGGTTTGCGGACCAGTTGGCTGCGTTTTATCAGGAACGACGTGACCGCTTCATTTCATTGCTTGAGGGCTCGCGGTTCCGCGTCCGGAGGACCGCCGGAACGTATTTTCAGCTGGCGGACTATTCCGCCATCTCGGACCTGCCGGATATCGAGTTCTGCGAGCATATGACCCGCCGCCATGGCGTGGCCGCGATTCCGCTGTCGCCGTTCTGCGCCGGGCCCCTGCACGCGCGGCTCGTGCGCTTCTGTTTCGCCAAGGATGACGCAACGCTCGAGCAGGCCGCGGCGCAGCTCGCGAGGATCTAGATCCGGGGTAAGATTGCGGCCATGAAAGGCATCCTTGAAGTTGCGGAACCCCTCGGCAACGATCCAGTCCGGCGCATACAGATGCATGCGATGCGCGGCGGCGAGCTCCGCTCGCACGCGGATCTCGTCGTGGTCGAGGAACCGCTTGAAATCCGTCTCGGCAGGGCGGGGGAGTCCGGGCCGGGACGCGCAATATCCATCACGATGCGCACGCCGGGTCACGACGTTGAGCTTGCGGTCGGCTTCCTGCATGGCGAAGGCCTGATCCGTTCGAAGGCCGACATCGTCTCGGCGCGAATCTGCGGTCCGACCAGGAATATCGTCCGCGTGGAGCTCGCGGCCGACGTGCCGCTCGACCTGTCGCGCCTCGAGCGGAATTTCTACACCAGTTCCAGCTGCGGGATCTGCGGCAAGGCATCGCTCGAGGCGGTGGACGCGATGCTGTCCATCCGGACGGTTGCAAGCCCGGTCACGGTGTCGGCGGGGCTGCTCGGCTCGCTGGTCGCGCGGGCCCGCGTCGCGCAAAATGTCTTCCGGGAAACCGGCGGCCTGCATGGCTCGAGCCTGTTCGACGCACGCGGCGGACTGCTGGCGACCTACGAAGATGTCGGCCGGCACAATGCGCTCGACAAGCTCATCGGCGCGCGGCTTCTCGAGGGGCTGCTACCGTTGTCGGAGTACCTGCTGCTGTTGAGCGGACGCGCCAGTTTCGAATTGCTGCAAAAGGCGGCTGCCGCCGGCCTGCCGGTGGTCGCCTGCGTGGGGGCACCGTCGAGCCTCGCGATCGAACTTGCGGAGCGCACCGGCATCATGCTCATCGGCTTCCTGCGCGACGAGTCCTTCAATGTGTACACGCATCGGGAACGCCTGCAATGAAAGCGGCCGCGGCGGCGAAACCGATCAGCACGGCGCAGCAGGACGAAGTCCTCGCGATCGTCGCGCGCCACAAGGATCGGCCCGGGCCGCTGATCGAGATCCTTCATGAAGTGCAGCGCTCGCTAGGCTACGTGCCTGCGGAGGCGGTTCCACTCATTGCCGGGGCGCTGAACCTGTCGCGTGCCGAGGTTCATGGCGTGGTCACTTTCTACCACTATTTCAACAGCGCTCAGCCGGGCCGGCGCGTGCTGCGCCTGTGCCGCGCCGAGGCCTGCCAGGCCATGAATGGCCGGGCGCTCGAGCAGCACGCGATGCAACGGCTCGGAATCGGCTTCGGGGAAACGACGGCGGATGGTGGCGTGACGCTCGAGGCCGTTTACTGCCTCGGGCTCTGCGCCTGCTCGCCCGCGGCGATGATCGATGAGGAAGTGCACGGGCGCGTGACGCCGGAGCGCCTCGACGAATTGCTCTCGGTCGCCGGGGTGAAGAAATGACCGTCACGGTTTGGGTCTCGCGGGATGCGGGGGCGCTCGCGCTCGGCGCCGAAGCGACGGCGCAGAAATTGCTCGCCGCAGCGGGCAACCAGGTCCGGCTGCGCCGCAACGGATCGCGCGGACTGTTCTGGCTCGAGCCGCTGGTCGAAGTGGAATGCGCGGCGGGCCGGATCGCCTATGGGCCCGTGACCGCGTCGGACGTGCCTGGGTTGCTGGAGAGGGGGATGCTGCGCGGCGAGGCGCATCCGCTGCGACATGGACCGATAGAAGAACATCCCTGGTTCAAGTCACAGCAGCGGCTGACCTTTGCACGCGTCGGGCTGATCGATCCGCTCGATCTGAATGATTACCTGGCGCTCGGCGGATTCCGCGGCTTGCGGCGCGCGCTCGAGATCGGCGGCCCGGCGACCGTGACGGAAGTCCTCGATTCGGGCCTGCGCGGCCGAGGCGGCGCCGCTTTCCCGACCGGCATCAAATGGCAGACCGTGCTGAAGCAGCCGGAGGGCCAGCGCTACATCGCCTGCAATGCGGACGAGGGCGACTCGGGGACCTTCTCGGACCGCATGCTGATGGAGGGAGACCCCTTCTCGGTCATCGAGGGCATGATCATCGCGGGCGTCGCGGTCGGAGCCACACGCGGCTACATCTACCTGCGTGTCGAATATCCCCATGCCCATCGCACGATGTCGGCCGTCATCACTCTGGCGCGCAAGGCCGGATACCTGGGCGACAACGTCTGCGGCAGCGGGCACGCCTTCGACATCGAACTGCGGCTTGGTGCGGGCGCGTACATCTGCGGCGAGGAGACCTCGATGCTGGAAAGCCTCGAAGGCCGCCGCGGCGAAATCCGGGTGCGGCCGCCATTGCCGGCGGAGAAGGGGCTGTTCGGCGCGCCGACTGTGGTCAACAACGTCGTGACGCTTGCCACGGTCCCCGTCATTCTCGCGGCAGGCGCCGCTGCATATCGCGATTTCGGCCAGGCGAAGTCGCGCGGCACGCTGCCGCTGCAGCTCGCCGGCAACATCCGCCGCGGCGGGCTGGTCGAACGTGCCTTCGGGCTCACGGTGCGCGA
>JANNTO010000268.1:0-4147 GCA_031403675.1 Gammaproteobacteria bacterium
CGACGCGGCCGCCGAGAATATTCCGCGCCTCGGCCAGCGTGACTTCATAGCCGCGCTGCCCCAGCGCCCGCGCACATTCCAGACCGGCGGGCCCGGCGCCAACCACCAGGACTTTGTCTTCAGAGCCCCGAGCCGGAATGATTTCCGGGTGCCAGCCTTTGCGCCACTCTTCGCCGATGGTGGGATTCTGTGTGCAGCGCATGGGCACCATCGTGAAGTCCGCGGACACGCAAATGTTGCAGCCGATGCACTCGCGGATATCTTCGATGCGACCCTCTTCGATCTTGCGCGGCAGGAAGGGGTCGGCGATCGAGGGTCGGGCTGCACCGATAAAATCCAGCACGCCGCGCCTGATCTGCGAGACCATCGTGTCGGGCGACGTGAATCTTCCGACGCCGACCACCGGCTTGCGAGTGATTTTCTTCACGAACGAGATGAACTCTTCCTGCGACCCCTCCGGCCCGAAGCGCGAGGGAAGGGAGTCCCTGCGCCACTCCCGAACATTGACATCCCAGAGATCGGGCAGGTCGGCGAGCAATTCGATGGCGTTGCGGGATTCCTCCATGTCTGGCTCGCCGTTCGCTGACAAGAAATCGACCGTGAGGCGCAGCGCGATCGCACAGGAGGAGCCCACGGCCTCGTGCGCCTCCTCGAGAATTTCCCGCGTCAGCCGCAGTCGGTTCTCCAGGCTGCCGCCATACTCGTCGGTGCGTTGATTGCGCTCCGACGAAAGGAAATCGCCGATGAGCGAACTGCCGTTGTGGCAATAGACATAGATGACATCGAAGCCCGCCTCGCGCGCCCGTAGCGTCGCATCCCGATGCCAGCGGCGAAAGGCCTTGATGTCCGCCTTGTCCATGGCGCGCGCCTGCGCTGGATAGTCGCCCGCCCAGACGGGCTGATGAGCGACGCCGATTGGTACCTCGCGGCTATAGAGGCAGGCGTCGCGCGGACCGGAATGATTGAGCTCGATCGCAGCCAGCGCGCCGTGGGCGTGCACGCCCTCGTTCATGCGCGCGAAGGTCGGGATATCACGATCATCCCAGAGGCGGCCCTCGATCAGCGGTGCCATGTCGCCAGAGGGATGAATATCCGTCTCCTCGGTGCAGACCACGGCCCAACCACCTTCGGCCTTCATGCCGCGCATCGCCGCCATGGAACTGGGATAGCTCATGCCCATGCCGTTGCAGTGCGCCACCTGGATGAAGCGGTTCTTGGCGGTTACCGGACCGATACGCACGGGTTCGAACAGAATGTCGTAGCGCGGATCGCGGGGCATCGCTTGGTTTCCGGTGATGTGGGATCTTGGGCGCGGCATCGGGACTCTGCGATACGCCCGCATCGGAATCAAGCGCGCGCCGGGGAATGACGCGGCGCCACGGCTAACCGATTGATGCACTCAATGTTGCAGATAACAGCTGGTGACTGAAAATCCGCGTGTCGAGTGCCCCTCAAGACTCTGTGCTACAAGCGTGCTACCGGGCGATTCCTTGCGTTGTTGGCCAGGTCTCTCAGCTGCTCTAACTTTGGCCTGATCTGGAGTCAGTGCCAGATTGTGCTAAATCGCGCCGGCCTCAGTCCGTAACTTATTGAAAAAATGAAGCTTCAGAATTGACTTGGCGCCCCTACGAACAAGCAGGTCGCGTGGTAAATTTCTCAATTGGCTCAACGACTTGGGCTCACGCCAGCTCAACGAGAAGCGACGAAGCGTAGGGCGGCGTGAAGGTTCCACCTATCACCAGTCAATCGCCCGCTGATGGCCAGGAATGGCCGGACGGTTTTTTCGATAGCTCCCCGACAGGAATGGGAGGCACTGTGCGCCGGTTTGCCTTCGCGTGTTGCTCTTTATTGCTTTTCGTGTCGACCGCGAACGCCGAGTGGCTAGAGGCCAGCAGCGATCACTTCGTCATCTACAGTGACCAGTCCGAGAAGTCGCTGAGACCATTCGCCGAACGCTTGGAACTTTTCCACGCGGTAATGGCGCAGGTATTTCAAAAGCAGCTAACCAAGCCCAGCCCTTCCAATCGGGTGACAATTTATGTCGTTTCCAACGCGGCCGAAGTGCGCGAACTTGCGCGGGCCAACAATCAATATCTCGCTGGAGTGTACTTTCCCCGCGCTGGATCAACGATCGCGCTGATCCCGCAATTGAAAGGCGCCACGTCAAAATTGCAACTGTCGCCAGAGACGATCCTATACCACGAGTACGCTCATCACTTCATGGCGGGCATGACGGTCCGCGCGTACCCGCGCTGGTTCGTTGAGGGGTTTGCCGAGCTTTTTTCCGGCGTGCGATTCCGGTCGGGAAACATTGGCCTCGGGATGCCGGCTAATCACCGGGCCTTAGAGCTGGTAAATGCCAGGCGTGTTCCGATTCGACAATTGCTCACATTTGATGGCAGCGCGGGAGACTCGAAGTCCGGCTACGACGCGTTCTATGGCGAGAGCTGGGCGCTGTTTCATTGCCTGTGGTTTGCGCCCGAGCGCGCGGGGCAATTGAAGAAATATCAAGATCTGCTGGCACAGGGAGATTCTGCACTGGAGGCCGCCGAAGGCGCCTTTGGCGACCTGGACACGCTTGAGAACGACGTGCGAGCCTATTGGAAGCGCAGACTCTTGAGCTATCTAGTAATTGACAGAAATACGCTGATGATCGGCCCAATCAACGTCAGCAAACTTTCGCCGGGAGCGGCCGAGATAATGCCGATCGCAATGCGTTCCAATATTGGCGTCACGCAAGAAGAAGCTTTGGCTTTGCTGCCGGAGGCTCAGCGAGTCGCCGCCCGCTATCCGGACGACGCTGCGGTGCTCGCAGCCCTGGCCAAAGCCGAGTTTGACGCGGGCAACGACGATGCGACGATCGCGGCAGCGGATCGCGCCATTGCGATCGATCCCAAACAGATCAACGCGAGTATCCAAAAGGGGTACGCACTCTTTCACAAAGTCGAGACGGGCGTCTTTCCAACAGAGTCGTGGCTTGACGTTCGCAACCAGTTCGCAAAGGCGAACAGGATCGAGAACGATCACCCAATCCCGCTCGTGGAGTTTTACCTCAGCTACCTGGCACAAGGTGAGCAGCCGACGAAGAACGCGATCGACGGCCTGGCATGGGCGATGCAGTTGGCGCCATTTGATTCCTCAGTACGCTGGCTTGTTGCCCAGGAGTTGATTTCCGATAACCGTTTGGCCGATGCAGCGCAGACTTTGGCCTCACTTGCGTACAGTCCGCATCGCAACGAGAACACGGACAAGGCGCTCAAATTGCTGAAGGACGTGGAAGCGCGAATCGCAGCTGCCCGAGAATCTTCACCAAAATGAACCACTTCCAACGAGCTCTTGGGGTCGATCACATGCACGGCGAAGAGGGCCGCAGCGTAGGGCTGAATAGGTACTCGGTGTGACTGGGCGAATCTCGGCGGGAGGTTGGGTGCGGGCGGGCCATCTAACTTGCTGATCTCCAAAGAGTACAAAATTCTGTCGTTTCCCTACGAACCATGGAGTCGGGAATTCGAATTTCTCCGGGCGCGCAATCTGGAACATGAGCCCAAGTTCGACGTCGGGCCATTGATGCTTCTAACTCAGAGAAATCGGGGGGTCACCGTCCACGACACCAGCAAAACAAAACCTTGTCGCAGGTCTTGCGGTACAGGCGCCCCAAGCCACGGCGACGAATCTAGTTCGATATTTGCGGTAGTTTTGCGTAACGCAGTCCTGCACGGTCCTGCACCGTGTGGCATTCGGTGCAACGAGCACCCCGGCTAACCGGTTGATGTAGTTAATGTTGCAGACATCAACGCGCCGGTGCCCGCGCGGGCAGGAATCGGCTATTGCGCAGCAGCGCCGCCGAAATCAGCGAGATCAGTAGCCCGACCGGAAAGATCTCGATAAAGGTCATCGGCAATCGGAACAACGGGTTCGCATACTGCCGGCGGAACTCATCCATCTGCGCAACAACGGCCGCGACCTCGGCCGCCGATGCGCCCTTGGCTCGCGCCGCCTCGACCGCGGCGCTGCTGTACGAATCGATGAACGCGAAATCCGTGACCGCCAGCGTGATCTCCCAGCCGATCACATAGATCACACCCGCCACTGCGCTGATCCCGAGACCTGCCAGCAAGGCGGGAACGAAGCGGATCGCGCCTCCCAG
>JANNTO010000269.1:0-2187 GCA_031403675.1 Gammaproteobacteria bacterium
GCACTGGGACGTCTATCTGGGACTGTCGCTGCTCGACACCGAGATCACCGACGCCACCGATATCATCGCGCTCGGCGCCTGCGGCGACTGCGACGGCAACAGCCTGCCGTTCGCGCCGGAGCTCAGCGTGTCGAGCAGCGACAGTCCCAGATAGATGTCCCAGTGCGGCGTCGGGACAAAGCGCAGGTCGACCTCGACGCCCTTGCCCTCGGCTTCTCCCACGTTGGCGACCAGCGAAGAACCGGTGTCGAAGTACACCATCTGCAGGTCGGTGTACTGGTAAAAGAACAGCGATGCATTCAGTTGCAGCCGGTTGTCCAGCAGGCGGGTCTTCGCGCCGAGCTCGAAGCTGTCGACCTGCTCGGGATCGAACGCCACCGGCGTGGTGCCGGGCGGCGCCGCGCCTTCGTCGGTCACGTCCAGGCCGTGCAGGTCGAAACCGAAGGTGGCGAAACCGCCGGACTTGTAGCCCCGGGACGCCGTCGCATACAGCGTGACGTCCTCGCTCATGTCGTAGCTCAACGCCACGCGCGGCGTGAATTCGCTCCAGTCCTGCTTGTCGCTGACGATGCCGTCCGTGTAGAACTCGTAATTGAAGTTGTTGCCGAGCGCGCCGCCGCTGTCCAGCACCTCGCTGTCGATCTCCTTCTCGTCGTACGTATAGCGCGCGCCGACCGTCAGGTCCAGGTTGTCCCGCAGCTGGATGGTGAGGTCGCCGTAGACCGCCCAGCCATTGCTCTCGACGTCGACGTAGCTCTGCTCGGCCTTGCCGGTGAGCAGGTCCGCCGGATCGATGTCGTCCTCCCAGTAGGTTTCCCAGTTGGGATCGTCGCAGCCGGCCACCGGCCCGTCGAAGTCCGGCGCATCGGTGATGCCGACCGCGCGGCAGAGGTCGTCTTCGTCGTAGATGAATTCGAAGAACCCGTCGATTTTCTCCTTGTATGCGCTCGCGCCGGCAAACCAGGTGAGCTTGCGGTCGGACGGGGAAACGATGCGGAATTCCTGGCTGTAGTAGTCGACGTCGTTCTTCTGGCGGTAGTCGTTCACGTGCGTCGGGCCGCCGTCGTAGTCCTCGAGGTAATCGAATTCGAAAGTCTTGTAGCCAGTGATCGAGGTGAACTTGTAGTCATTCGCGAGCGACCAGTCGATGTTCGCGCGCATCTCGAAGACCTCGGACTGGCTGAACCCATCGTCGCCCAGGTCGATGGAAACCCGGTCTTCGGGCAGGCCGGCGGCCGGCACCCAGTAAACGGAAGGGTCCTGCTCGCGGTCCTCGTAACCGGCGGTCAGGACCGCGTCCACCGCGTCGCCGGCATAACCGAGCGCCAGGCGCCCGGACTGGACTTCGTGGTAGCCGAGATCGTCGCCGCCCTCGGTGTTCTCGAGGAATCCGCTGTTGTTCAGCGTGTAGAAGCTGCCACGCAGGGCCCACTGCTCGTTGATCGGCAGGTTCAGCGTCGCGGTGCCCTCGAGATGATCGTAATCGGCCCAGGTCAGCTCGGCGCTGCCCACGAACTCGCTGGACGGCTTGTTGGGGATGATGCTGACGGCGCCCGCGATCGAGTTGCGCCCGAACAGGGTGCCCTGCGGGCCCTTGACGACTTCCGCGCGCTCGATGTCGTAGAAAGACGTGATCACGCCGCCCGTGCGGCCAGCCCACACGCCGTCAACGAACATTGCGACCGACGGGTCGCCGCCGATGCCGAAGTCGTTTGTCGCGATGCCGCGCAGCGCGAGGGCGTCGGTGAAGCCGTCCTCGGTCTTGCCGCTGAAACCCGGCGTGAAATCCACGAGTCCGCGGATGTCGCCCATCCGGGTCTCCTTGAGGAGCTCGCCCGTGAACGCGGACACCGACAGCGGCACGTCCTGCAGCGACTGCTGGCGCTTCTGGGCGGTGACGTAGACCTCACCGAGGCCGACCACCTCCTGTTCCGCCGCCTCCGCCGGCTGAGCCTGCGACGCGTATGGAATCGTCAGGGCTGCAGCAAGTGCCATGCGGCACGCGGCTTTGCACTGGTTCATCGTGAGTTCTCCCCAGAAACCCGGATGCGCACCTGCGCATCATACCGACCCCGGGCCGTCACGCCAGCCGGTCGATCACCCGGGTCAGGGTCTCGAAGATCCGGTCGACGTCCTTGCGCTCGAGGATCAGCGGGGGAGACAGCGCGATCGTGTCCCCGGTCGTGC
>JANNTO010000270.1:0-9413 GCA_031403675.1 Gammaproteobacteria bacterium
CCGGACTCGCGCAGGTCCGACATCACCGGTTTCTTGTCGGTGCGCTGTTCGACCGCGCGATTGAGCTGCGACAGCGCGACCACCGGCACCTTCAGTTCCTTGGCGAGCGCCTTGAGGCTGCGCGAGATCTCGGAAATCTCGGTCGCGCGATTCTCCTTGGTGCCGCTTACCTGCATCAACTGCAGGTAGTCCACGACGATCAGGCCAAGGCCGTGCTCACGCTTGAGGCGGCGCGCCCGTGCGCGCACTTCGGTCGGCGTCAATGCCGGCGTCTCGTCCACGTACAAAGGCGCGACCGACAGTTGCGCCATCGCGCCCTGGATGCGCGACCAGTCTTCCTCGGAGAAATTGCCGGTACGCAGGTGCGTCTGGTTGACCCGGCCGAGGGATGAGATCAACCGCAGCGTCAGCTGTTCGGCCGACATTTCCATCGAGAAGATCGCCGACGGAACGCCCTTCGCGATCGCCGCGTTCTCAGCGATGTTCACCGCCAGCGTCGTCTTGCCCATCGATGGCCGGCCCGCGATCACGATCAGGTCGCCGGCCTGGAATCCAGTGGTCTTCTTGTCGAGCTGTGTGAATCCGGTCGGAACGCCGCGGATCTCACCCGGTGTCTGGTGCAGCAGGTCGAGGCGATCGATGGTCTGCGGGAGTACGTCCCGGATCGCGATGAATCCCGACTTGCCACGGCTGCCGCGTTCGGCAATCTCGAACACGCGCCGTTCGGCCTCGTCGACCAGTTCGCTGGCCGGCCGGCCGCGGCTGTCGGTCGCGGCAGCGGCAATCTCGCCGCCCGCGGCGACCAGCTGGCGCAGGATGGAGCGCTCGCGGATGATCTCCGCATAAGCGCGGACATTTGACGCCGACGGCGTGTCACGCGCGATGGTGCCCAGATAGGCGAGCCCGCCGATCTCCTCCAGGCGTCCCTTGCGTTCGAGGTGTTCGGACACCGTGACGGCGTCGCAGGACCCGCGGCTTTCGGCGACGTCGGCGATCGCTTCGAAGATCAGCCGGTGATCACGGCGGTAAAAATCGGCGGCCGTCACGATATCGGCGACCGCGTCCCAGGCATTCGAATCGAGCATCAGGCCGCCCAGCACGGCCTGCTCCGCCTCGACCGAATGCGGCGGAGTCCGAACCTCGTCCTGGCGAATCATCGCGACCATAGGTTCAGCATACTCGCAGCGAGGCGCCTCCCGGAGCCGACGCCGATCATTCCTCCGCGATTACCGTGAGCGGCACTTCAATGTTGATGTCGCTATGCAGGTGCAACGTGATCACGTGCTCCCCGACCATGCGGATCGGACCGCCCGGTAGACGCACTTCGGCCCTTTCTATCTCAGAGCCGGCAGCCTTGCAGGCCTCGGCGATGTCGGTGGTGCTGATCGAGCCGAACAGCTTGCCCTCGCTACCTGCCTTCGCAGTAATGCTGAGCTTGAACCCAGCAAGGGCCGCGGCCCGGGTACGCGCGGATCCGAGATCTGCGGCCGCCTTGGTCTCGAGTTCAGCACGCCGCGCCTCGAAACGCGCAATATTTTCGGCGGTTGCGAGCGTCGCCTTGCCGGCCGGCAGCAGGCAATTGCGGCCGAATCCCGGCTTGACCTGCACGCGGTCGCCGATCTCTCCGAGGTTGGCGATTTTCTGTAACAGAATGACTTCCATGGTAATTACCTTCTTGCAAATCTTTCGCGAAAACGCAGCCAGGTGTCAGCAAAACCAATGCCCACGAGCGCCATCGGCAGCAGCACGACCGCGACGTAAGCCAAGATGAGCGGCAGCAAGCCGATCACCTGCAGTTCGCGCAGGCCGTGAATGACCGCCAGCGCCTGCACCAGGAATGCCGCCGCCAGTACGAACACGACATCATCCGCCACCTGCCAGCCTTGTCCCAATCCGCGATGCGCGATCAGGCTCAAGGCGAAGGCGGCCACCAGAATCAAGGCAATGAAGCGGCCGAGTTTCAGTTCGCGGAACTGGCGCCCAAGCAGACCCGGCTCCCGCAAGCGGCCAAGCGCCCATAATCCGGCGCATTGGGCCAGCAGTGCATGCAGCAACACCATCCAGCCGAGCGTTGCCCACGCGGCCCGCGCAGTCGCAGCACCGAGTTCCTCCGGCGAGCTGTTGATACCGAACCGGGACAGCGTCTCGGCGGTACGCCGCAGCATCGGCTCGAGTTCTGCGATCAGCGGCATCAGCACGCTCTCCGGACTGCCGAGCAGGCCGTGAATCGCCAGCACCAGCAGGCAGGCGCCGACCGTCAGGGCCTGGAACGCGAAGCTGAGGCTCCGCGTGCTCGCGAGTGCGGTTGCCGCAAGATAAGAAGGGAGCAGCACGGCCGCGACGATCAGCAGCGCGGGTCCGATGCCGAACACCGGGCTGAATGCCCACAACATGGCCGCCGCAGCGCCCGCCGCAGCGGCAGCCGCCGCAGCGCGCCCGTTGGCGAGCCATGCCAGCACCACGAGGCCCGCCGGCAGCCAAGCCGCCATCGGCAGCGCCACCAGCGCCAGCAATGAAACCAGCCCGGCCGCCAGGAAGGCGCGGACCAGATTGGCGGTCACCCAGTTAAGCAGCGCAGTCATCGGATCGCATTCAGCCGCGGGCTCACGCCCGGGGGCCTCAGTGCTGGTCGGTGTACGGCAGCAAGCCGAGGTAGCGCGCGCGCTTGATCGCGACCGCCAGCTGGCGTTGATAGAACGACCGCGTGCCGGTGATGCGGCTCGGGACGATCTTGCCGGTTTCCGTGATGTAGGCCTTCAGGGTTGCCAGATCCTTATAGTCGATCTGGTCGGTGTCCTCGGCCGTGAACTTGCAGTACTTCTTGCGCCGGAAAAAACGTGACATCTCTCAGTCTCCGCAGGTTGTTCAGTCAATGCCCATCGCATCGCCCATCGAGTCGCGGTCGCCGCGATCGCCGCGGTCACCACGATCGCCGCGGTCACCACGCTCGCCGCGATCGCCGCGATCGCCGCGATCGCCGCGCTCACCTTCCTCCGGCTCCTTCGCCATCGGTGATGGATCGGTGACGGCGCGCTCCATCTTGACGACCAGATGCCGAAGCACGGCATCGCTGAAACGGAATGCGCCGGTCAGCTCTTCGAGAGCCTTGCCATTGCATTCGACGTTCATCAGCACGTAGTGCGCCTTGTGCATCTTGGCGATTGGAAACGCCAGTTGCCGCCGGCCCCAGTCCTCGAAGCGGTGCACGGCGCCGCCGTCCGCGGTAATGATGCCGCGGTACCGTTCGATCATGGCCGGAACCTGCTCGCTCTGATCCGGATGGACCAGAAATACGATTTCGTAATGCCGCATCTTGTTGCTCCCTGTGGTTGTAAGCCTCCCGCTGACGCGCTGGCGGTGAGGCAAGGAGAAATCGCCCCCTGGTAGGGGCGAGGGGCGCGTAAGTTACCGGACCCGCTCGGGTTTTGCAACCGCAGCCCGGCGCTGCCGCAGGGCCTCGAACAGCAAGATTCCGGCCGCGACCGAGACATTCAGGCTGGCAACGGCACCCAGCATCGGCAGGCTCACGCAGAAATCGCAGCCCGCCCGGGTCAGGCGGCGAAGACCCCTGCCCTCCGACCCCATCACGATCGCGAGTGGACCGGCAAGATCGGCATCGAACAGCGCCCGGTCGGCATCGGCTGCCGCCCCCACGATCCAGAGACCCGCGTCCTTCAGATCCTGCAAGGTGCGCGACAGATTCGTCACCTGCGCAAATGGCGTGGTTTCCGCGGCGCCGGCGGCGACCTTGCGAACCACCGGTGTCAGACTGGCGGCCCGGTCGCGTGGCGCGACCACCACGTGCGCGCCTGCGGCATCGGCGCTGCGCAGGCAGGCGCCAAGATTGTGCGGATCGGAGACGCCGTCGAGCACCAGCACCAGTGCCGGCCCGGTCAACCCGATCAGAAGATCGAGCAGGCCGTTCTCATTGAGCGCGACGCTCGGGCGGACCTCGGCAACCGCGCCCTGGTGCGCCGCGCCGCCGGTCGCCTGGTCGAGTGCCGCGCTGGGGACGGAAACGGCCTGGATGCCGCGCACTGCCGCAAGCTCGCGCAGTTCGCGTATGCGCTGATCGTCACGCCCTGCCGCGAACGACAGGCGCGACACGTCTTGCGGCCGGCGCATCAGCACGGCACGCACCGCGTGCAGGCCGTAAACGATCGCGCCGCCGCTCATCGGTGGCGGGCCGGCGCCTTGCTGCTGCGCCTGCGCGGGTGAAAATGCTCGCCGGTCTTGGCAACATGCTCGAAATCGATCTTGCGTTCCGTCGAGTCGACGCGCACCAGGCGCACTCTCATCTCGTCGCCGATCGAAAACCTGAGCTTGGTGCGCTCGCCGACCAGCGTGCGATCCTTCTCGTGGAAGCGGAAGTAGTCGCGCGGCAGCGAAGTGACGTGCACCAGGCCGTCGATCTGCAGCTGCTTGAGCTGCACGAACACCCCAAAGTCGGTGACGCCGGTTGCGACCGCATCGAACTCCTCACCGACGCGTCCCCGCATGAATTCGCATTTCAGCCAGGCGACGACCGAGCGTGCCGCCTCGTCCGCGCGCCGTTCACGCATCGAGCACTCCTGGCCAAGTGCCTCCATTTCGCGTGGCGAATGGTCGAAGTTGGCTGCGCTGCCGCCCGCGAGCGCATGGCGGATGCCGCGATGCACCAGCAGGTCCGGATAGCGCCGGATCGGTGACGTGAAATGCGCGTACTCGGCGAGCGCCAGACCGAAATGCCCGATATTCATCGGCTGGTAGAGTGCCTGCGGCAGCGAACGGATGATCGCATTCTCGAGTACGCCGGCATCGGGCCGACCGGCGATCAGTTTCAGTGTCTTCTGCAGTCGCGCCGGCTTGAGTTCACCAGTGATATCGAGCAGCACGCCGCGCATCGAGAGGAAGCGCTTCAGCTCCTCCATGCGTTCCTCGTCAGGCCGGCCGTGGATCCGGAACAACGCGGGCAGCTTGTGCTTCTTCAGGAAGCCTGCTGCCTCCACGTTCGCCGCGATCATGCATTCCTCGATCAGGCGGTGTGCATCATTGCGCGGATACTCGCGGATGTCGGTGACACTGCCGGTGGCGTCCACCAGCAGCTTGACCTCGGGCGCCTCGAAATCGAGCGCACCGCGCGACTCGCGGCGCTTGCGCAACGCGCCATACACGCGCAGCAGGCATTCGAGTACCGGCATGACCGGCGCCAGTTCTTTGATCGTGCCGGCATCGCGGCCCTCGAGCGCCGCCGCCACTTTCGTGTAGGTCAGGCGCGCCGACGAACGCATCACCGCCGCATAGAAACGGCTGCGCGAAACCGCACCTGAGCGCGCGACCTGCATGTCGCAGACCATGCAACAGCGGTCGACCATCGGCATCAACGAGCACAGGTGATTCGAAAGTTCCTCCGGCAGCATCGGCAAGACGCGATTCGGGAAGTACACCGAGGTCGCGCGCGCGCGCGCTTCCGCATCGAGCGCCATGCCGGGCCGGACATAGTGACTGACGTCGGCGATCGCGACGAGCAGGCGGAAACCGGTGGCGTTCTCCTCCGCCCAGACGGCGTCGTCGAAGTCGCGGGCATCCTCGCCATCGATCGTCACGAGCGGCAGCCCGCGCAGGTCCTCCCGGCCGGCCTGGTGGCCTGTTACGTCACGTCCGTACTGGCGCGCCTCACGCAATACCTCCGCCGGAAACTCATGTGACAGGCCATGCGATGCGATCGCGAGATCGATTGCGGTATCAGCACCGCCGCTATCCGGCAGCACGCGCAGCACGCGACCGACCGGATCGCGGTTGCGGTCGGGTTGCTCGGTGATCTCGACCACCGCGAGATTGCCATGACGCGCGGGTCCGGCCTGATCGCGGGGCACGATGACGCGTTGGCTGATGCGGCGGTTGTCGGGGACGACGAAGCCGACGCTGCCCTCCATCGAGAAACGGCCCGCAACCTGGCGGGTGCGGCGTTCGAGCACTTCGACCACGGCACCTTCCGGCCGGCCGCGAGCGTCACGCCCGGTCACGCGTGCGGCAGCGCGATCGCCGTGCATCAGCATGCGCATTTCGCGGGGCGGCAGGAACAGGTGGTCGCCGCCGTCGTCCGGCGCCAGGAATCCGAATCCGTCGCGATGACCACTGACCGTGCCGACAACCAGCGGCAGCCGGTCAATCAGGCAATACTCGGCGGCGCGATTGAGCAGGAGTTGTCCATCGCGGACCATCGCGCCAAGACGCTTGGTAAGCGCCTGGCTTTCCGCCCCGGCGCCAATGCCGAGTTGTTTTGCGAGTACCTCAAAACCGAGTGGCTGGCGCGCATCCGACAATTTTTTCAGCAGCAATTCGCGACTCGGCACCGGCTCCGCATAGCGGGTGGATTCGTCCTTGAATCGCGGATCCTGATCTTGCCAGCGCGGCTTGCGACTCATAGGTTTTCCACAATTGACATCGAACGGGTGCCTGCGTAAATTGACGCGCTCTCGCCGGGGTCCCCCGGCCGCAACCTGTGCCCAGGTGGCGGAATTGGTAGACGCGCTAGGTTCAGGTCTTAGTGCCGAGAGGCGTGGAGGTTCGAGTCCTCTCCTGGGCACCATTTTCGCGTCCGGATTGTACGCCAGCCCGCCTGACTAAGGACGGCATGTGCGCATGCGCTTTCCAGAACGCTCGCCGGCCGCGCCGCCTGAGTCAGTCGCCGACCGTATTTGGAGCCTTGCGGCTCAAGTCGGAAATCGCATTGCTGGCGGCGGTCCGCTCTTGTTCCATTTGTGCGGCTGTCAGGCAGCGCGTCTTCTTGCGCAACCGCGAACCCAGAACTTCATCTGTCCTGCAGAACAGGTCGACGCCATTTTCGTTGATGATCTTGTATCCAGCTCTCTGCAATGCGGCCAGGTCAATCTCCTCGTCTTCCACAGCGTCCGTCGCCGCTGGGTCTTTCACGGCGGCAGCAAAGGCCTCGGGTTCCTTCTGCGCGGTCGCCGCGGAATCCTGAGCAACGACCGGAACAGGATCCTCCGCGGCCAACGCCGGTACCGCGAGACCCGAACCGGACAGCGTCATGCCGATCAACAGGCTGGTCGCGAGAAAACTCAGGAGTTTCATTCCGGCACCCTTTCCTGCAGCTGCAGGGTTCCTAGTCTCCTCCTCACTATGCCATGTGCGGCGAGCGACCCCCAAATCCGGGTGGTAATCACCGCTGCAAGCGGCACAGCAGTGCAACCAGCCACACCGCTTCATGGGCCTGCGCCCGGACGCGCCGCTGCCATTTCCGTCCGCATCCATTCGATCCTGGATGCCTGATTGCGCAGCCACGCCTCGGCATCCGGCGCGGCCAGCAGGTCGAATCCGAAATCGTCGACGATCTCCGGCGCCGTGCCTTCCGGAAATGCCGTCCCGAACAACCGCGCCGCGATCAGCAACCCCAGGGTCGGGCGCGGATGCCCGTCCGGACGGTAGTACTCGCTGAAGCGCCCGCGGGCCTGGAGCCCGTCGAGCGTCACGGCATTTGGATAATTGAAGTTGTAGTAGTGCAATCGTGCGTGGCAATCGCGTTGGCGCCGCGCGAGCAGGTCCAGGCCATGCAGTGTCGCGGCAAGGCCCCGCCCCGGCTCGCCCTGCAGAATCATCGCCGGCGTGAAGTATGCGTGCACCTCAATGCTGGTCTGACACAGCAGCTCCAGTACCCGTTCGAGTTCGGCCCTTCCCGGCGGCAGCGGCAGCTCGGCCAGTTCGGGCCCGTGGGACCAGGCAGCGCCACGGTCCACGGCACCGGCGGCGGCACGCATGCGTTCAATGTCGTCCCTGCGCCCGGCAAAGTCGTGGCGCTCGAAGGAATCGAGATACTCCGCAGGACCCGCGCCCGCATTCCGCCTGCGAATGGCATCGAGCACTGCACGGCTGTTGCCGATCGCTGCGCCCGACAGCGTGACGGCGATTTCGCGCTGGATCGCCAGCCAGCGGGTCGGGGCGCCGTCGGCGTCGGTGTCGAGCAGCGCCTCATCGAAACCGCGCTTCATCCGGATGATCGCGTCGGGCCGCAGGAAAGTGTCGAGATTCAGCACCACAGCCGCGAGATCTTTCACGTCCAGCGAGGATTGCACGAAGCGCCGCATCTCGTACGGCGTCGCACCGGACACGGCGTGGTTGAACCATTCGCGCCCGGTCAGGCGCTGCAGTGCAACGGGATCGAAAGCATCGCGCGCCCAGGACGCACCGAACACGATGACGACCGGATCGGAATGGTCGATCAGGATCGGTTTGTAGATCCGCGCCCAGCCGTCGATGAGCTGGACGATGGTCTGGTTCTCCGGCTTCAGCATCTGCCGGAAGGCGAAGCGGGTGAACGCGGCGACCAGCACGACAACCAATACGATGACCAGCACGAACACTTTCAGGAATCGGGTCCCTGCATCGCGCGGGGCAGCGTCTGGTTGATTCGATGGTTCCATCGGCGCCATTCAGAACTGATAGTAGATGAACGGGCTCAGCTTCGACATCGCGAACCAGGCCGCCAGCAGCACCAGCGCCGAGCCGGCTGCCCACGCACCCGACAGGCGGAATGAAATCGCGCGCAGCAGTCGCGACGATTCGGGACTGGCGTCGTAATCCTCGATGTGCAGGATCGCACCGGAGCGCGAGAAGATCTCCATGGTGCTCGGCAGACACCACACGATCAGAAAATAGGCCAGCAATATCGGGGCGAAATCGGCGGCCATCGACATGGCACCGGAATCATCGCCAAGGCCGAGCATCGCCGACGCGAGATGCAGGGCCGATTGCAGGTCATGCGCGCGAAAGAACACCCAGGCAAACGACACAGCCGCAAATGTCAGCAGCACGCACAGTGCACGCACCGCTCTCGACCAGCCTGCCGACGCGCGCACCCGGGCGGCAGGAGCCGCGAAACGCGGCAATCCGACCGCAATCCACAGGTGATTGATCGACAGATAGGCGCCATGCAGCAATCCCCAGATGACGAACGTCCAGCCGGCGCCGTGCCACAGCCCGCCGATCCCCATGGTCGCAATCAGCGCCAGGATCGTTCGCACCAGACCGTGGCGGCTGCCGCCCAGCGGAATGAACAGGAGATTTCGCAGGAAGCGTGACAAGGTGACATGCCAGCGCCGCCAGAACGCGCGGATGCTGGCGGCCTTGTAGGGCGAGAAGAAATTGAGCGGCAACCGGATGCCGAACATGATCGCGAGGCCGATCGCCATGTCGGAATAGCCGGAGAAATCGAAATAGACCTGGAATCCGTAGCCGACGCCGGCTGCCCATCCCTCCAGCACGCCGATCGGAAGGCCGCGATCCGCGGCGGTATAGATCGCATCCACATAGCGGACGATCGAATCGGCCAGCACGGTCTTCTTGAACATGCCGATCGAGAACAGCGCGGCGCCGACCGCGACCTGCCGCGGATCCGGCAGCCAGCGCCGGAC
>JANNTO010000271.1:0-7925 GCA_031403675.1 Gammaproteobacteria bacterium
GTTCACGCCTGTTCATTAATGACCGCATTGCCCGAGAAATAGCGGGATTTCCGCATGAATGCAGACAGTCGTGAACAGTGCGATACAGGGTGATGGAGGCTAGGGTCGGAATCGAACCGGCGTACACGGCTTTGCAGGCCGCTGCATGACCACTCTGCCACCTAGCCTTCGGGGGCATTAAACACGAAACCCCGGAATTCCGTCCCGGGGTTTCAGGAGAATCTGGAGCGGGAAACGAGGCTCGAACTCGCGACCTCAACCTTGGCAAGGTTGCGCTCTACCAACTGAGCTATTCCCGCACGGCCGGCGCCAATCAGGAGGCGTCATTGTAGGAGCGCACTCCGGACTGTCAAGTTTGCCGGAAACCGCGCAATTCCGGCCATGCCGCACGCAAATAGGCCGCCATCGACCAGAGCGTCAGCACCGCCGCGAGCGCGGTCAGCGCGAGCCCGGCCCAGTAGACCGGTAGACCGAACAGGTCCTCGCGAAACAGCATCATCGAGAGCCCTACGATCTGCACGATCGTTTTGAACTTGGCGACGGCGGACACCTTCATCTTGTGACGCGCGCCGATCTCGGCCATCCATTCGCGCAGTGCCGAGATTGCGATCTCGCGGCCGATGATGACTGCGGCTGCCAAGGTCACGTACCAGGTCGGGTTCTTGGCGACGATCAAGACGAGCGCGGTGGCGACAATCAGCTTGTCGGCGACCGGGTCCAGGAATGCCCCGAGACGCGAAACCTGGCCGAGCTTGCGCGCCAAGTAGCCGTCGAATGCGTCCGTGATGCCGACCACCGCGAACAGCAACCCGCAGGCCATGTCGGACCAGTGATACGGCAGGTAGTACAAGCCGACGATCACCGGGATCAGTGCGATCCGCAGCGCCGTCAGCAGGTTCGGGATCGTGTAGGGATTGGTCATCCGGCTCCCGGGTGCAGATGCTCGAAGATCGCCTGCGCCAGCGACGGTCCGATACCCGGAGCCCGCGCAAGATCCTCGATTCCAGCGCGCAGCACGCCTTGCAGGCCGCCGAACTGCTTCAGTAGTGCGCGGCGGCGCGCCGGACCGAGACCTGCGACTGCTTCCAGCATCGAGGTCTGGCGCGACCGCGCCCGGCTCCTGCGATGGCCGTTGATCGCGAATCGGTGCGCCTCGTCCCGCGCGCGCTGAATCAAGCGCAACGCCTTCGAGTCGGGCGGCAGTATAGAGGGCGCTTTCTCGCCCAACAAGAACAGGAGCTCCTGTCCGGCGCGCCGAGCGGCGCCCTTGGCGACCGCGGCGACCGCCGGCAGCGCAAGTCCAAGTTCCGCGAGCACGCGCGCAGCTTCGGCGAGCTGCCCCGGACCACCGTCGATCAGCAGCAGATCGGGCAGCGGCGCCTGTTCCTGCTGCCGCCGCCGATAACGCCGCATCAAGGCCTGGCGCATTGCGCCATAGTCGTCTCCACGTTCCACGTCTTCGATGTTGTAGCGCCGGTACTCGGCCTTGAGCGGACCCGCGGGGCCGAACACGACACAGGCGGCATTGGTGGCCTCGCCCTGCGTGTGGCTGACATCGAAGCACTCGATGCGCTCAATCGGCTGCGCCAGTCCGAGAAATGTGCCGAGATCGGCAAGCTGATCAGTCAGGCTCGCCTGGCTGGAACTGCGCATGCGCAGGGCATTCTCGGCGTTCTGCAACGCGAGCCCGACCCAGCGTTGCGGCAGGCCGCGCCGTCCCGGACTGATGCGTACGCGCCGCCCCGAGCGCTCGCTGAGCGACGCAGCGATCATCTCGGCATCCTCGATCGGCTGCGACAGGAGGATCCGCGGCGGCGGGTCGCGCTCGAGGTAGTGCTGGGATACAAAAGCAGAAAGTACTTCAGGGACCTCGCTGATCGGCGCGCGCGGATGGAATGTGGAAGTGCCGAGCAGCTGGCCGCCGCGGATGAACATCAGGGCAATGCAGAATTCCCCGCCCGATTCGGCGGCCGCGATGACGTCGGTATCGGTATTGCTGCGTGCGCGGCTGACGATCTGGCGTGACTGGATATCGGTCAACGCCGCTAACTGGTCGCGCAACACCGCCGCGCGCTCGTAGTCGAGCTGCACCGCCGCCTGGTCCATTTCCTGCCCGATCCGTGCGGTCACGTCCGCCGCGCGGCCTTCGAGCACCAGAACCGCTGATTGGACATCGCGCGCGTAGGCCGCAGCGCTGATCAGGCCGGTACAGGGCGCGGAGCACCGCCCGATCTGGTACTCGAGACAAGGCCGTGAGCGATTCGCAAAGAATGGGTCCTTGCAGCTTCGGATCCGGAACAACTTGTGCAGCTGGTTCAGTGTTTCGTGCACGGCGCTGGCGGCCGGATAGGGCCCGAACAGGCGCCCGCTGAGCCGGCGTGACCCACGATAGAAGGACATTCGTGGAAATTCATGCGCCGAAAAATGGACGTACGGAAAGCTCTTGTCGTCGCGCAGGATGACATTGAATCGCGGCCGGTGGCGCTTGATCAGGTTGTGCTCGAGCAGCAGGGCCTCGGTGTCTGAATTGGTCACCGTGACTTCGATGCCGGCGATCACGCGCACCAGCGCCTGCACTTTGGGCTGCAGCTGGTCAGCGCGGAAATAGCTCGCAACGCGCGCCTTGAGGCTCCGCGCCTTGCCGACGTAGAGGATCTCGCCGTGCACGTCGAGCATCCGGTAGATGCCGGGACGTGCCGGCAGCGTGCTGACAAAGGCCTTCGGATCGAATTCGCTCACCGGTGCATGGTGTCGCGAGTGTCAGTCGGTGAGCAAGTGCCGCGCCCTCGCAAAGATGCGATCGAACATGGCCGGCGTCAGGCGCCGGGTCTGGGTGTTGTAGCGGCTGCAGTGATAGGAATCGAGCAGCACCCGGCCGCCCGGCAGCTCATGTTCCGCGCCATGCGCAAAACGGGCGGCTCCTTGCCTGACTGACATGGCCCGCAGCACGGCCGCATGGGCAATCGTCCCGAGTGCCGCGATCACGGCACCCGTGGGCAGGGCTTCAAGCTCGGCAGCCAGGTAAGGATTGCAGCGGCGAATCTCCGCCGGTAGCGGCTTGTTGGCCGGCGGCAGGCACTTGACCGCATTGGTGATGCGGCAATCGCGCAAGCTGAGGCCATCGTCAAGGGACAGCGATTCCGGGCGAGTCGCGAAACCATGTGCATGCAAGGTGCGGTACAGCAGAATCCCGGCGTGATCGCCGGTGAAAGGCCGTCCGGTCCGATTGGCCCCGTGCAGTCCGGGCGCCAGTCCGACGATCAGCAGCCGAGGCGCGGCACTTCCGAATGGCGCCACCGGGGCGCAGTGATACCCCGGGTGGCGGGTACGTACTTCGTCGAGGAAAGTCGCGAGCCGGGCGCAGCGCCGGCAGCCCGGCTCGAATGGCTCTGCGCCCTCCCCCTGCACGAAGTGCTCAGCGCGCCTTGAACTGGGCTTCCTCGGTGGAACCGCTCATTGCAGTGATCGATGAGGTGCCGGCCGCCACCGTCTGGGTTACGTCGTCGAAATAGCCCGCACCGACCTCGCGCTGGTGCTTGGTCGCCGTGTAGCCATGCGCCTCGGCGGCAAACTCCGCCTGCTGCAGCTCGACATAGGCGCTCATCTGCGTAGCGCGGTAGCCACGCGCCAGCTCGAACATCGTGAAGTTCAATGCGTGGAAGCCGGCCAGCGTAATGAACTGGAATTTGTAACCCATGGCGCCGAGCTCGCGCTGGAACTTTGCAATCGTTGCGTCGTCGAGCTTCTTCTTCCAGTTGAATGACGGCGAACAGTTGTAGGCGAGCATTTTGCCGGGATACTGGCGATGCACGCCCTCGGCGAATTCCTGCGCCTCCTGCAGATCGGGCTTGCCGGTCTCGCACCAGATCAGGTCGGCAAACGGCGCGTAAGCAACGCCGCGGGCGATGGCCTGAGCGAGGCTCGCCCGGGCCGGGAAGTAGCCTTCGCTGGTTCGTTCCTTCGAGATGATGAACGGGTGATCGCGTTCGTCCACATCCGAGGTCAGCAGGGACGCCGATTCGGCATCGGTGCGCCCGATCAGAACCGTTGGCACGCCGCAGACGTCGGCAGCGAGACGCGCCGCGACCAGCTTGTTGATCGCTTCCTGGGTCGGCACCAGCACCTTGCCACCCATGTGGCCGCATTTCTTGGCGCTCGACAGCTGGTCCTCGAAATGCACGCCTGCGGCGCCCGCTTCGATCATCGCCTTCATCAGTTCGAAGGCGTTCAAGACGCCGCCGAATCCGGCTTCCGCATCGGCAATGATCGGCTGCAGCCAGTCGATCGAATGGTCGCCTTCGGCATGACATATCTGATCGGCGCGTCGCAGCGTGTTGTTGATGCGCCTGACGACGGCCGGCACTGAATCCGCCGGATAGAGCGACTGGTCCGGATACATCTCGCCTGCCAGGTTCGCATCCCCCGCGACCTGCCAACCGGACAGGTAGATCGCCTTCAGACCAGCGCGGACTTGCTGCATGGCCTGGTTGCCGGTCAGCGCGCCGAGCGCGTTGACGTAGGGCACTTCATGCAGGGAACGCCAGAGCTTCTCGGCGCCCAGGCGCGCCAGCGAATGCTCAACCTGCACGCTGCCGCGCAGACGCACGACATCTGCTCCTCGGTAGGCGCGCACCAAGCCTTTCCAGCGTGGGTCGTTGCTCCATTCCTGGTCGATTTGTGCGGCGCTCTTCAGGGTCATCAGCATCTCCGTTCTCAGTCGATCTCGCGGTAGGCAACCAGGGTCAGGAATGGCTCGAAACTGTAACTCGCGGTCAATTCATCAACCAGTTGCGCGGCACGGGCATAGTGACCGGCGGCATACACGTTTGCCCCGACCTCGGTGCGTATCCGTGCCAGCTGTTCGGCCAGCAGTTCGCGCACGAGGCGCAGTGAAACGGTACGCAGGTCTTTCATTCGGGATTCGTGACGCACCCACTGCCACAACTGCGCACGCGAAATCTCGGCGGTCGCGGCGTCCTCCATCAGGTTGTGGATCGGCACGCAGCCATTACCACCGAGCCACGCCGCCAGATAGCGAATGGCGACGTCGAGATTGCTGCGCAGACCCGCCTCGGTAATGTCGCCCGTCGGGAGGCGCAACAGGTCGGCGGCGCTGACCGTCACATCCTCGCGCATGCGATGCAGGTTGTTGGCAGTCGGCATCAGTCGGTCGAAGATCTCGCGCGCCACGAATACCAGTCCCGGATGCGCGACCCAGGTGCCATCGTGTCCGTCACTGGCCTCGCGTTCCTTGTCGGCGCGTACGCGCGCGAGCGCGGCGTCATTGGCCAGCGGATCGCCCTTGATCGGAATCTGCGCCGCCATGCCGCCGATCGCAAATGCGCCACGCCGGTGACAGGTCTTGATGACCAGTTGCGAGTAGCAGCGCAGGAAATGCGCAGTCATCGTCACTGAATTGCGGTCGGGCAGCACGAAATCCGCACGCCTGCTGAACTTCTTGATGAAGCTGAATATGTAGTCCCAACGGCCGCAGTTCAGGCCGACGATGCGCTCGCGCAGTTCGTAGAGAATCTCGTCGATCTCGAATGCCGCGGTGATCGTCTCGATCAGCACCGTGACTTTGACGCTGCCGCGCGGTAGGCCGAGCATCCGTTCGCTCAACTCGATGACCTGTGCCCACAGACGTGCCTCGAGATGGTTCTCGAGTTTTGGCAGATAGAAGTACGGGCCACTACCGCGACTGAGGAGCTCGCTGGCGTTGTGGAACAGGTACAGCCCGAAATCGACCAGCGCGCCGGCGATAGGCGCGCCACCGAGCAGCCAGTGTTTTTCCGCTAGATGCCAGCCGCGCGGCCGTACCATGAGCACCGCGGTCGATTCGTTCAGGCGGTAGGACTTTCCTTCCGGGCTCTTGAACGTCAGCGTGCGGCGCACGGCCTCCATCAAGTTGACCTGGCCCTGGATCACATTGAACCAGGTTGGGCACAACGAGTCCTCGCAGTCGGCCATGAAGACGTTGGCGCCGGAGTTCAGTGCATTGATGATCATCTTGCGATCGGTCGGACCGGTGATTTCGACCCGTCGATCCTGCAGGTCGCGCGGGATCGGCGCGACGCGCCAGTCGGCCACGCGGATGCGGCGCGTCGCGTCGAGGAAATCCGGAAGCACGCCGGCGTCAAATTGACGCTGGCGTTTAACCCGGTCTTCCAGCAACTCGGAAATCTGCGGGCCAAAATGCTTGGCCAGCTGGTTTACGAATTCGCTCGCTTCGGGACGCAGCACTTCGCGCCAATCCATGCGCAGGACATGGAACTTGCCGGTGTTGGTACTCGAGTCATCTATAGTATCAACGACCAACCGTAACTCCATGAAATGACAGCATATTACTGACGTCCACGATGTCGGGCGATCAGCATGGCGAGTTCCAGCGCCTGCTCATAGTTGAGCCGCGGATCGACGCTGGTCCGATAGGCGCGCGCGAGATCGCGGTCTGAAAGGCCACGCGCCCCGCCGGTGCATTCGGTGACGTCGTCGCCGGTCAACTCGAAATGCACGCCACCGAGAATTGTGCCGGCCGCGTCGTGGATGCGAAAAGCCGATTCGACTTCGGCAAGAATGTTCTCGAAGCGCCGGGTCTTGACGCCCTGGGGTGTCGTCTCGGTATTGCCGTGCATTGGATCGCAGACCCACAGCACCTCGCGGCCGCTGGCGCGTACTGACCGGATCATGTCAGGCAATCCGCTCTCGATTTGCCTGGCGCCGAAGCGGTGGATCAGTGTCAGTCTGCCCGGTTCGTTGTCCGGATTCAGGATGCGCACCAGTTCGCCGAGCATGGCGGCATCCATGCCCTCCCCGACTTTGACGCCGATGGGATTGGCAATGCCGCGAAAATACTCGACATGGGCGCCGCCGGGCATTGCTGTGCGCTTGCCGATCCAGGGCATGTGTGTCGAGAGGTTGTACCAGCGCTGCCGGCGCTTCAGGTAACGCGTCTGCGCCTGTTCATAGAGCAGGTGCAGGCCTTCATGACTCGCGTAGAACCTGATCTGGCTCGCTTCATGGACTTGTGACCCTGCCACTGCCGCATAGAAATCCAGCGAGTCGGCGATCGCATCGACGATCTTCTGGTAGGCGTCCTTGAGCTTGGCGTGCTGCATGAAGCCGAGGTCCCAATACTCCGGGTGGTGCAGGTCGGCAAAGCCACCATCCACCAGCGCGCGCACGAAGTTGAGCGTCAGTGCCGCGCGCTCGTAGCCACGCAGCAGCAATTCCGGATCCGGCTCACGGTCGGCGGTGGTGAAAGCCGCGCGATTGACGATATCGCCGCGATAACTCGGCAGCGTCACGCCGTCCCGCGTCTCGGTGTCGGCCGAACGCGGCTTTGCGTACTGACCTGCAATGCGTCCGACGCGGATCACCGGCTTCTTGAGGCCGTGCAGCAGCACGACGCTCATCTGCAGCAGGATCTTGAGCTTGCGCGCGATCGTGTCCGACTCGCAGTCCGAGAAACCCTCCGCGCAATCGCCGCCCTGCAGCAGGAAACGCTCGCCACGTTGTGCCGCCGCGAGCTCATCCTTGAGTTGGTCCACTTCCCAGGAAACGACCACCGGCGGCAATTGCGCGAGTTCGACCAGCACGCGCGCGAGCCTGGTCGCGTCGGCGTAATGGGGCTGCTGCAATGCCGGCAGACGTTGCCAGCTGTCCGGGCTCCAGGGGGCGGTTTCAATGGCGGTATTCATCGGTAAAGCCATCGTACACGGATTCACCGCACTGCAAAAATTGTGCGCCGCAGGGGGTGGTTTATGTCCAGCGGAATGTGCAGAATGCGCCACCCTTTTGGCTGGAAATCCGCATGCATCGCGTACTGGTTCTGGGCGCCGGAAAAATCGGGGCGCTGATCTCGGGTCTGCTGGCCGACGCCGGCAATTATCAGGTGCAACTGGCCGACGTCAGCCAGGACGCGG
>JANNTO010000272.1:0-13580 GCA_031403675.1 Gammaproteobacteria bacterium
CTGGCCAATCGCCCAGCCGACGATCGCGTAGGCAACACCGGCTAATCCCAGCGTGCCGAAACATAGTCCGATGAGCGACGCGATTCGCAGCGGCCGGATCGAGAAACTGGTGACCGCATCCACCGCCAGACGCAGCATGTGGCCGATCGAGTAGTTGGTCTGTCCGCGCGCTCGCTCGTCACGGTCGTATTGTACGGCCGCCTGGCGCATGCCGATCCAGCTGACCATGCCACGCACGAAACGATGCTGCTCCGGCATATCGGCCAGCAGGTTCACCACGCGGCGAGTGATCAGCCGGAAATCTCCGGCATCGACCGGGATCTGGACGTCGGTCAGCCGGCGCAGCATCCGATAGAACAGCTTCGCCGTCGCGCGTTTGAACCAGGACTCGCCCTGCCGCGAGATGCGCTGCCCGTAGACGACATCGGCGCCCTGGTCCATCGATTCCATCATGCGCGGCAGCAGTTCTGGCGGGTCCTGCAGATCGGCGTCGATGATCAGCACGCGGGCGCCGGTACTTAGTTGCAGTCCGGCCGACAAGGCGAGCTGGTGACCAAAATTCCTCGACAGCCGTGCCGCGACCACATGGCCATCGGATGCGGCGAGTTCACACATTGCCTGCCAGGTCGCATCGCGCGAGCCGTCGTCAACGAGGACCAGCTCGAACGATTCCGCGACCGAGGACCGTGCGGCCGTGGTGCACCGGGCATGCAGACGGGTGAGGTTCTCGCTTTCGTTGAAGCAGGGCACGACGATGCTCAAGCGCGGACCACGGTTCACGGTGTCGGCGCTACCTGGCATGTGGGAATGCATCGTCATCGGTGATTCATTGGAACAGATTCACGGGGCGCGTGTCACGGCCTAGAGCAACGCCTTCAACTCGTACAGCGCCTGCAGTGCTTCCCGCGGCGTCAGCCGGTCCGGGTCGATTGCCCGCAATTGAGCGATGGCCTCGGCGCCGTGATCGGCGGCGACGAGCGGCAGCACCGGCTGCGGCCCTTGCGTCGTCGATTGATGCTGGCGTTCCAGCTTCTCGAGGTAGGCCCGCGCGCTCTGGATCACCTCGCGCGGCACTCCGGCCTTCTGTGCGACCTGCAATCCGTAGCTCTTGCTCGCCGGACCCGGCTTCACCGCGTGCAGGAATACAATGCCTTCGCCGTGTTCGGTTGCATCGAGATGCACGTTGTCGACTTCCGGCAGCTCATCTGCGAGTTCGGTCAACTCGAAGTAATGCGTCGCGAACAGCGTGAAGGCACGCAGCCGCCGTGAAATATGACTCGCGCAGGCAAAGGCGAGCGAGAGCCCGTCGTAGGTACTGGTGCCGCGGCCGATCTCATCCATCAGCACGAGGCTCCGGTCGGTCGCCGCATTCAGGATCACCGCGGCCTCCGTCATCTCGACCATGAAAGTCGAGCGCCCGCCCGCCAGGTCGTCGGAGGCGCCGATGCGTGTGAAGATGCGGTCGAAGGGCCCAATGACGGCGCTCTCTGCGGGTACGAAACTGCCGATCGAGGCGAGCACCAGGATCAGCGCCGACTGACGCATGTAGGTGGACTTGCCGCCCATATTGGGACCGGTGATCACGAGCATGCGCCGCCCGTCGCCGAGCTCGAGGTCATTCGGCACGAATGGATCATCGAGCACGCATTCCACCACCGGGTGACGGCCGCCGACGATCCGCAGTCCGGGTTCAGCGGACAGCGTGGGTTCGACATAGCGCAGGCTCACGGCGCGCTCCGCCAGATTTACCAGCACGTCCACCAGCGCGAGTGCCGCTGCGACCCGTTTCAGTACGGTCAGTTCCTGAATCAGCCGATCGAGCAACGCCTCGAACAGTTCGCGTTCGCGCGTGAGCGCGCGGTCGCGGCTGCCGAGTACGCGGTCCTCGAACTGCTTGAGTTCCGGGGTGATGTAGCGCTCGGCGTTTTTGATGGTCTGGCGCCGCTGGTAGTCGAGCGGCGCGCGGCCCGATTGGCTGCGCGGCAATTCGATGTAGTAGCCGTGCACGCGGTTGTAGCCGAGCCGGAGTTGCGAAATTCCGGTGCGGCGGCGCTCACGTTCCTCGAGTTCGAGCAGGTGACGGTCCGTGCCGGTCGCAATCGAACGCAGCTCGTCGAGTGCGGTATCGTAACCGGTCGCGATCACGCCGCCGTCACGCAGCAACTGCGGCGGAGCGGGGACGATTGCGCGCTCGAGCAGAGCGTGCAGTCCGGGCAGTGCGACCAGATCTCTTGCCGCCGCTTCAAGGAGCGGCGCGGCCAGATCCGCCAGCCGTCCGTGCATCGAAGGTAGCAGCGCGAGCGCCTCGCGGAGCATCGCCAGATCGCGCGGCCGCGCGGAGCGCAGCGCCACCCGCGCCAGCACGCGCTCGACATCACCGACACTGCGCAGATCCTGATGCAGCGGCTGGTATCGTGCGGATGCGACCAGCGTCGCGACCGCCTGGTAACGGCGGCGGAGCACTGCGTGATCACGCAGCGGGCGCCGGATCCAGCGACGCAGTTCCCTTGCGCCCATCGCGGTCGCCGTGCGGTCGATGACGCCCGCGAGCGTGTGCTCGTCGCGTCCGGCGAGGCTCGAATCGAGTTCGAGATTGCGGCGTGTCGCGGCGTCCATTGCCAATGCTTCTTCCCGCGACTCGCGCACCAACCCGGTCAGATGGGGCAGGGCGCCCTGCTGCGTGTCGCGCACATATTGAAGGAGTGCACCGGCGGCGCCGAGCGCGAGTGTCAGGTCTTCGCAGCCGAATCCCGCGAGATCCTGCGTACCGAACTGCGCCGCGAGCGCGCGATGCGCTGCGTCCGGTTCGAACTGCCAGGGCGGGCGCTCGACCGTGCGCGCGTCGTTCGCGATCAAAACACCTTCCGGCAACAGCAATTCCGCGGGCCGCAGGCGCTCCAGTTCCGCGAGTAGCGACTCGTTACCGAAGCCCTCGAGCACGCTGTAGCGGCCGGCGCTGAGATCGAGCCAGGCGAGTCCGAAGCGTTCGCCATCCACGGCGATCGCCACGAGCAGGTTGTCGCGCTTCGCATCGAGCAGCGCATCGTCGGTCAGCGTGCCGGGCGTGACGATGCGGACCACCTCGCGCTCGACCGGTCCCTTGTTCCTGCCGACCTCACCGGTCTGCTCGCAGATCGCAACGGATTCGCCGAGTTTGACCAGCCTCGCGAGATAGGTGTCGAGCTTGTCCACCGGCACGCCCGCCATCGGAATCGCGGCACCACCCGATTCGCCGCGCTGGGTCAGCACGATGTCGAGCAGGCGCGAGCCGCGACGCGCATCGTCGTAGAACAGCTCGTAGAAATCGCCCATCCGGTACAGCATGAGCACGTCGGGATGCGCCGCCTTGATGCGCAGGTATTGCTGCATCATCGGGGTATGGCTTTCGAGCCCTGCGAACAGCGGTTCGGTCGCAGGCTTCTGCTTGGAAACCGTCATTTAAGGCATTATGACGGGCCGGAGGAGAGACGACACATGAGCATCGGATACCAATCGGATCAGGGCGTTGCGACGCTCACCATCGACCGCCCGGAGAAGAAGAACGCGCTGACCGGTGAGATGTACCTGGCGCTGGTCGCGCACCTCACCCAGGCTGCCGAGGATCGCGCCGTGCGCGCGGTCGTAATCACGGGGGCGGGCGCGGTTTTCACCGCGGGCAACGACCTCAAGGACTTCGCCAATCCGCGTTTCGTTCAGCCGGATTCGCCGGTGCTGACCTTCATGCAGGCGCTTGCCGGTTACGACAAGCCGGTGATCGCCGCGGTCAACGGACTCGCGGTTGGCATCGGCGTGACGATGCTGATGCACTGTGACCTCGTCTATGTCGCGGACCACGCCACGTTTTCGATGCCGTTCGTGAACCTGGGCCTGGTGCCGGAGTTCGGCTCGACGCTGCTGCTGCCGATGATCGCCGGGCGCGTGCGCGCGGCGGAGAAACTGCTGCTCGGGCGGCCGTTCCTGGCGGCCGAGGCGGTCGTGATGGGTCTCGCCAACGCCGTGCTGCCGGCGGCGGAGTTGCTGCCGCATGCACAGTCGGTTGCGCGGGCCTTCAATGCGCTGCCGCCGGGCGCGGTGCGGGTCACGAAGCAGCTCTTGCGCCAGGCGCAGGGGCCGGCCGTGCAGGAGACGATCCTGCGCGAGGCTGCGCATTTCGGGCCGCGGCTTTCGGGCGCCGAGGCGCGCGAAGCGATCGCCGCGATCATGGAAAAACGCCTGCCCGATTTCTCGAAGTTCGGCTGAGTGCGATGCCCGCACCACGCGACGCAGTGCTCTCGAAACTGGCCCGCCGCGTCGGGCGCGGGCTGCGTGAAGCGGGGCTGATGCTCGCGACCGCAGAATCTTGCACCGGCGGGCTGCTCGCCAAGTGCCTGACGGACCTCGCCGGCAGTTCGGATTACTTCGAACGCGGCTGGGTCACTTATTCGAACGCCGCCAAGCAGGCCGAGCTCGGTGTGAAGGCGGGCCTGATTGCGAAGCATGGCGCGGTCAGCGAAGCAGTCGCGCTCGCCATGGCGAAAGGCGCGCTTCGCGCCTCGCAGGCCCGGGTCTCGATCGCGATCACGGGCATCGCAGGTCCTGCAGGGGGCACGCCGGATAAGCCCGTGGGCACGGTCTGGATCGCCTGGGGACTTCAGCGCCGGAGCCGGATTGAGGCATTTGCGCTGCGCTATCGCTTTCGCGGCGGCCGGGATGGCGTGCGCCGCCAGGCTGCCGTGGCCGCGCTCGAAGGCCTGCCCGCATCGTGAACACGGGCCGCGAACCCGGGCCGCATCCAATGCGGCTTTTCTTCGCGCTTTGGCCCAGCGCGGCTCATCGCCAAACCCTGGCCGCCTCGAGCGCCGGAGCCGTCGCCCAGGTGGACGGCCAGGCCGTGCCGAAAGCCAATTTCCACGTCACTCTCGCGTTTCTTGGCATGGTGCCGGGCCGCACATTCGCCCGTCTGGTCGAAATCGGCGGGCAGGACGGCTATCCAGGGGTTGACCTCGTCTTCGACCGGTTCGAGTACTGGCCGCGGCCCAGGGTTTACGTCGCGATGCCGACCCAGGTGCCGATTGCAGGCCTGCAACTCGTCGAGCGGCTCTGGCAGCGCATCGAGCCACTCGGATTCAAGCGGGAAATTCGGCCCTGGCGGCCGCACCTGACCCTGGCGCGCAAGGTCCGTCGCCAGCCACCGATCGGGCTTGCGCTGGCGGCCGATCAACTGCCTTCATCCAAAGACCCCGCACGCTGGGGCCTGGGACTGGTCGAATCGGTCACGCATCCGGACGGCCCCCGCTACCGGCCGCTCGCGGAATGGCCCTTCGGCTGAAGAGGGGACATCTCCCTTTTCCTTCGGTACTTCGGGAAAAGGGAGATGTCCCCTCTTTAGGCTGGGTCACGGCCTGAGCCACCGGCGGGCGCAGAGTGTGCCCATGAAGACCGGTGAAAAAGGGAAAAGGGGTGCGTCGCCTTTTTCAAGAATTGACCCGAACGGAGCGTTTAAGGCGCTCGCGCTCTCGGAAGATTGTGGAATAATCGGAACCAGCCAAGGGGACTACACGATGGAAGATACGAATCGCAAGAAGGCGCTCGCCGCTGCGCTGAGTCAGATCGAAAAGCAGTTCGGCAAGGGCTCGGTGATGCTGCTGGGCGATCACCCGGCCAACAACGACATCGAAGTCGTTTCGACCGGATCGCTCGGGCTCGATGTCGCGCTCGGCGTCGGCGGCGTACCGCGCGGCCGCGTGATCGAGGTTTACGGGCCGGAGGCTTCCGGCAAGACGACCCTCGCGCTTTCCATCATTTCCCAGACGCAGAAACTGGGCGGTGTCGCCGCCTTCGTGGACGCCGAGCACGCGCTCGACCCCGTCTACGCCGAAAAACTCGGCGTCAATGTCAAGGAATTGCTGATTTCGCAGCCGGACACCGGCGAGCAGGCACTCGAAATCACCGACATGCTGGTTCGTTCCGGCGCGGTGGATATCGTCGTGATCGACTCGGTCGCGGCGCTGACGCCGAAAGCCGAAATCGAGGGCGAGATGGGCGAGATGCAGATCGGCCTGCAGGCACGCCTCATGTCGCAGGCGCTGCGGAAACTCACCGGCAACATCAAGCGCTCCAACACCATCGTGCTCTTCATCAACCAGATCCGGATGAAGATCGGCGTGATGTTCGGCAACCCGGAGACCACGACCGGCGGCAATGCGCTCAAGTTCTACGCATCGCTTCGGCTCGACATCCGCCGCATCGGCGCGCTGAAGAACGGCGAGGAAGTCATCGGCAACCAGACCCGTGTCAAGGTTGTCAAGAACAAGGTCTCGCCGCCATTCCGCGAGGCGGAGTTCGAAATCCTCTACGGCCATGGCATTTCGCGCGAAGGCGAGCTGATCGACATGGGCGCGCTGCACGGCCTGGTCGAGAAGTCCGGCTCTTGGTACGCCTACGGGGGCGAGCGCATCGGCCAGGGTAAGGACAATGCGCGCACCTACCTCATCGAGCATCCGGAAATCGCTGCGAAGATCGATGCGGCGCTTCGTACCCGGCTCCTGCCGGTGCGCCGTCCGGTAGCGGTCGCCAGTGAGGCAGCGGAAGCCTAAAGCGGTCGTAGTCGAGGCCCCCGACGATCCGCGGGCGGCCCGGCTCGCGGCCCTCAAATTGCTGAATCGCCGTGATTACGGCGCCCGCGAACTTCGCGAGCGCCTGGTCGCGCGTGGCTTCGAATCGGGGGCGGCCGAGACCGCCATCGCCGGACTCGTGGCCGAGAAGCTGGTAGACGACGCCCGCTTCGCCGAGCATTTCGTCGCGTATCATGCCAATCGCGGTCAGGGGCCGGTGCGCATCGCACATCGCCTGCGGGAGGCCGGTGTGACCGGGGAGGAAATCACCGCGGTGGTTGACGCCGGCGCCATCGACTGGCGGCGGCGCTGCGCCGATACCCGGCGCAAGCGCTTCGGCGAAAAACTCCCGACCACCTGGGCCGAACGCGGCCGCCAGGCGCGCTTCCTGAGCCAGCGCGGCTACAGCGCGGACCAGATCCGCGCGGCGGTCGGCAAGATCATGGCAGAGGATTGATGACGGCGAAAAAGAACAGCCTCATGTCGAGCTCGGAACTGCGCAGCTCGTTTCTGGGATTCTTCCAGGCACGCGGCCACGCGGTCGTGCCGTCGTCGTCGCTCGTGCCGGGAAACGACCCGACGCTTCTTTTCACCAACGCCGGCATGGTGCAGTTCAAGGACGTGTTCCTCGGCAAGGACCAGCGCAGTTACCGGCGCGCCGTGAGCTCGCAGCGCTGCGTGCGCGCCGGCGGCAAACACAACGACCTCGAAAATGTCGGCTACACCGCGCGGCATCACACTTTCTTCGAGATGCTCGGCAACTTCAGTTTCGGCGACTACTTCAAGGCGGATGCGATCGACTTCGCCTGGGATTTCGTGACCGGCACGCTTGGCATTCCACCCGAGAGACTTTGGGTCACGGTCTTCAAGGACGACACCGAAGCTGCCGATCTTTGGCTCAAAAAGATCAAGATTGATCCGAAGCGCTTCACGCGCATGGACGAGAAATCGAACTTCTGGGCGATGGGCGACACCGGCCCCTGCGGTCCCTGCACCGAGATTTTCTACGACCACGGCAAGGACATTAAGGGCGGCCCGCCGGGCTCGAAGGACGAGGACGGCGACCGCTACGTAGAGATCTGGAATCTGGTGTTCATGCAGTACAACCGCAATGCGGAAGGAGAAATGACGCCGTTGCCGAAACCCTCCGTGGACACCGGCATGGGCCTCGAACGCACCGCCGCCGTGATGCAGGGCGTGCATTCGAATTACGACATCGATCTGTTCCAGGGCCTGATCCATGCGGCCGCAGAAGCGACCCACCAGAAGAAGAGGACCAGTCCCTCGCTGCGTGTCATCGCCGATCACATCCGTGCCTGCTCATTTCTGATCGTGGACGGCGTGATTCCGGGCAATGACGGCCGCAGCTATGTGCTGCGCCGCATTATTCGCCGCGCGATCCGCCACGGCTACAAGCTCGGGCAGGAAAAGCCATTTTTCCACCAGCTGGTGCCGGCACTCGCCAAGGAAATGGGCGAGGCCTACCCGGAGCTGGTGAAATCCGCCGCACATGTCAGCAAAGTCCTGCGCCAGGAAGAAGAGCGCTTTGCTGAGACCCTCGAGAACGGTATGGAACTGCTCAAAACCGCGTTCAAGAAATTGAAGGGCAAGACCATCGCCGGGGACACCGTCTTCAAGCTCTATGACACTTATGGATTTCCGGTCGATCTCACCGCCGACATCGCGCGCGAGCGCGGATTGAGCATCGACCAGGCCGGATTCGAGCAGGCAATGGACAGCCAGCGCGAGCGTGGCCGCGCGGCGAGCCGCTTTGGCGTGGACCTGCGCGGCACCGACACGCTCGATGCCGAGAGCGATTTCTGCGGCTACGAAACGCTCACAGGCGAGGGCAAGATCACCGCAATCCTGAAAGCGGGCACCGAGGTGAAATTGGCGGCCGCCGGCGAGGAAGTCCAGGTGGTGCTCGACCGAACGCCTTTCTATGCCGAGTCCGGCGGCCAGGTCGGCGACGTCGGCGTGCTCGAAAACGCGCAAGCGAATTTCAAAGTCGCGGACACGAAAAAGCTCGGCGACGCCCACCTGCATATGGGCCGCGTCGAGTCGGGATCGCTTGCCGTCGGCGACCAGCTCACGGCGAAAGTCGATGCCGCGACGCGCCAGGCGACGGTGCTGAATCACAGCGCGACCCACCTGCTGCATGCGGCGCTCAGGAAAGTACTTGGTACGCACGTCGTGCAAAAGGGCTCGCTGGTTGCGCCCGATCGCCTGCGCTTCGATTTCTCGCATACCCAGCCGGTCACGCCGCAGGAACTCGACACCATCGAAGGCTTGGTGAATGCCGAAATCCGCAGGAATTCTGCTGCCGACGTCCGCCAGCTGCCCTATGACGCCGCGATCAAGGCGGGCGCCATGGCTTTGTTCGGCGAGAAATACGGCAATGAAGTGCGCGTGCTGCGCTTCGGCGATTTCTCGACCGAACTCTGCGGCGGCACGCATGTTTCGCGCACTGGCGATATTGGTCTGTTCCGCATCACGAGTGAAGGTGGCATCGCCTCCGGCATCCGCCGCATCGAGGCCGTGACTGGCGCGGGCGCGCTCGAGGCGGTCAGGAACACCGAAGCGATGCTCAAGCTTGTTACGGCGGCACTCCGCGCCACGCCAGCCGACGTCGAGGAAAAGGTGACGCAGCTTCTCGAACGACAGAAAAAGCTCGAACGCGAAATCGCGAGCCTCAAATCGAAACTGACTTCGGGCCACCGCGGGGATCTCGCCGAGCGCGCGGTTCACGTCCATGGTGTACAAGTGGTTGCAACCGCGATCGAAGGCGCCGACGCGCAGTCGTTGCGCGAAGCCGTGGACTCACTGAAAGGCCGCCTTGGATCCGCGGTGATTGTGCTGGCAACGGTGACCGAAGATGGCAAGGTATCGCTGGTCGCGGGCGTGACAGCCGACCTCACGCAGAAGATCCGCGCCGGCGACCTGGTCGGCGAAATCTCGAAAATCGTCGGGGGCCGCGGTGGCGGCCGGCCGGACTTCGCCCAGGCCGGCGGTACCGATCCGTCCAAGCTCGAGGCAGCGCTCGCGGCCGTTGAGCCGCTGGTTGCCGGGAAACTCGGGGGAACCTGAGCGGCCCGCGGGCCGTCGAATCCCCCGTGCTCGTTCAAACATTGCCGGTTGTGTTGCTGCTCGGACTGAGTCTTCAGACCGAAACGCCATCACTGCCAGCAGAGCCCGTACCTCCAACCCCGACCGTACTCGATACAGTCGCTGTCACGGCTGACGAACCGCGTTTCGTCGCGCCGACCCTGCGCGATCGCATCGGCCGTATCTGGGCGCCGGTTTTAGTCAATGGCCAGGGGCCGTTCCGGCTCGTGCTCGACACCGGTGCGAGTCATTCGGCGCTGACCGCCAGAGTCGCCGAGACGCTCGGCATTTCGCTCGATTCGAAGTACACGGCGCTGCTGCGCGGCGCCACAGGCTCGGTCACCGTGCCAATGATCCCGATCGAGTCATTTGAAGTCGGGGAACTCCTGATGCTGCCGCGACGATTACCGGTCGTGCCCGATGCACTCGGCGGCGCGGAGGGGATCCTCGGCACCGATGGCCTTGCCAACAAGCGCATCCACATCGATTTCAGGCACGACAGCATCACGATCATGCGCTCGCGCGGCGAACCGGCGGCGCCAGGCTTCATGACGATCCCGGTCAAGTTCTTGCGCGGGAGAATACTGGTAGTGGATGCCCGGATGGGCGGTGTGCGCGTCAAGGCGATCATCGACACCGGCGGACAGGCAACGCTCGGCAACGAAGCTCTGCGCGCGGCGCTCGCCGAGCGGCGCCGACGGCAGGACGCCGCCGCCGTGCCGGACGAGGTGACCGGCGCCACGCTCGACGTCCAGTCCGGCAATCGGGTTGCAACGCCTTCGATTGCGCTGGGCGACGTGCTCATTCGAAACTCCGCGATGACCTTCGCGGACTTCGAAATCTTCAAGCATTGGCAACTGACGGATGAGCCCGCCATGCTGGTCGGCATGGACGTGCTGGGGCTGGTGGACACTTTGATCATCGACTACCGGCGCAAGGAGCTTCAGGTGAAGCTGCGCCGTCGCGGCTGATCAGGCGGCGCGGCGGGTCTCGAGCGGTATTTCTTCGGAGTTACCAAGCCGGCGCCGGTTCGTGATCATCCGGTCGTGCAACTCGCCGATCATCCCGCTTGCGGTGCTGCAACAGAGGCCTGGAACGATGGCGTGCACCATGCACACCAGGCCGCCCCAGATCATCCGGAAACTGAAGCTCATGGCACTCGAGAAATGCTGCCAATAGGTCTCGTTGACTGTGGCGGGGTGCCCGGTGAACAGGCGCTTCCAGACATTCATGCGGGGATCATAGTCCCAACAAGTGCAAAATATCTCCCATTTCATATGATTAATTGAACGAAAATTAGCAAATTTTGCTAATATTTGTCCATGAACGCCCTCGACAAGATCGACCGCCAGATCCTCACCCTGATTCAGGCCGACGCCTCGCTGCCAATCCAGCAGGTCGCAGACCAGGTCGGCCTCTCGGTGAACCCCTGCTGGCGGCGCATCCGCCGCATGGAGGCGGAGGGCGTGATCCAGGCGCGCGTCGCGCTGGTCGATCCCGAAAAAGTCGGCCTCGGGCTCACGGTCTATGTGCGCGTGAAGACCCGCGAGCACAGCGCCGAGTGGGCGGAAAAGCTCAACGAAGTGATCGCCGCGATGCCCGAGATCCTCGAGTGCCATCGCATCGGCGGCGATGTGGACTACCTGCTGAAGGTGATCGTGCCGAACATCGCGGGTTACGACCGCACCTACAAGGAACTGATCGACCGCCTGCCGGCCCTTGCCGATGTCTCTGCGCTCTTTTCGATGGAGCGGCTCAAGAGTACGACGGGTCTGCCGATTCCCGCCGAAACCTGAAACAATCTAGGAACCTCTGATCTGCCCGCGCATGGGCGCGACCGCGTGCGAATTTCGTCCTTGGCAAGGAGCGAGGAGCGATGTGTATCGCGATACATGAGCGACGAGCGACACCGCCAGGAACGAAATTCGCCCGGTCCCTGCGGGTTGCGCGCGGGACTTGGCGCGACTGCGTTACTCGCCTCGTCCATAGTCTCTGCTATGGGACTTCGGCTCGCGCCTTGTCGCGCCAGGGCGCGCGCGCAACGCGCCTCATGCGCGGGCAGATCAGAGGTTTCTAATCCATGCTGATTGTGCAGAAATATGGCGGTACTTCGGTCGGCTCGGTCGCACGGATCCATGCGGTTGCGGCGCAGGTCGCCGCCCTCGCGAACCAGGGCCACCAGGTCGCGGTCGTGGTCTCCGCAATGGGCGATTCAACCGACCGTCTGATCGAACTCGCACGGGAAGTCTGCGCAGAACCCGATGCACGCGAACTCGATGCGCTGCTCGCGACCGGCGAGATGGTCGCAACTGCGCTGCTCGCAATCGCGCTCAAGAAATGCGGCCGCAGCGCAAAGTCCTACAACGCCCTGCAACTGCCGATCGAAACCACGGGCCTGCCAGGGCGCGCGCGCATTCACAGTGTTGAATGCGCAGGACTTAAGCAGGACCTTGCCGCCGGCACCGTGCCGGTCGTCGCCGGCTTCCAGGGCCGCGCGCCGAATGGCGACATCACCACCATCGGCCGCGGCGGCTCGGACACGACCGCAGTCGCGCTCGCGGTGGTGCTGAAAGCCGATGAATGCCAGATCCTGACCGACGTGGATGGTGTGTACACCACCGACCCGCGCATGGTGCCGGAGGCGCGCCGGCTCGAGCGCGTGAGCTTCGAGGAGATGCTCGAGCTCGCAGGGCAGGGGTCGCGCGTGCTGCACTTGCGCTCGGTCGAATTCGCTGCGCGCCATGGGATGAAATTGCGGGTGCTGTCGAGCTTTGAGCCCGGCCCCGGCACCCTGATCACTGAGGAGAACCCGAACGTGGAAGCCCCCGTCGTCTCTGGCATCGCCTTCAACCGCGATGAAGCCGCGATCGCCGTCACCCGGGTGCCGCACCAGCCTGGTGTTGCTGCCGCCGTCCTGAAGCCGGTGTCGGACGCCGCGATTGAGGTGGACATGATCGTGGTCAACGCTCCACGCGGGGAGAGTGTGGATCTCTCCTTTACGGTGCACCGGGACGATTACGCGCGAGCGCTCGAGCTCACGCGCCAGGCCGCCGCAAAGTATCAGGGCGCCGCCGTCGAGGGCGATGACCGGGTGGCCAAGCTCGCGGTGGTCGGCTCCGGCATGCGCTCGCATGCAGGAGTCGCCTCGAAACTCTTCGAGACGCTTGGGAGCGAAGGCATCAACGTGCGGCTCGTTTCGACTTCTGAGATCAAGATCAGCGTGCTGGTCGCGGAGCAGGATCTGGAACGCGCGGTGCGCGCCCTGCACCGGGCCTATGGACTCGACCGTGCGCCAAGCCCATGATTTAACATAATAAACTCAAGCGATGACCCTGTGCTATGATTTTTTTTTGCTGGTTCGATAACTACAACAGGGGTCGAGGGGGAAGGGAAATGCTGATCCTGACGCGCCGCGTGGGAGAGGCACTGATGATCGGTGACGACGTCACGGTCACGGTGCTTGGCATCAAAGGCAACCAGGTTCGTATCGGCGTGCTCGCGCCGAAAGACGTGGGTGTGCACCGCGAAGAAATCTACGAACGCATCCGCCATGAAAAAGAAGCCGAAAGCGCCAACGGCCAAACGCCCGCTATCGCGACCGCCTGAACACACCCAAACGCCTATCCTTTACCGGGCCTAGCCCCGGCCAGTATCATTGCGCCCCCTCCGAGAGGGCGGGCGAACCCGGAGAGATGGCCGAGTGGTCGAAGGCGCGCCCCTGCTAAGGGCGTATGGGCCAAAAGCCCATCGAGGGTTCGAATCCCTCTCTCTCCGCCAATTTTTCCCTGAAACCCGGGTTGGATTCGGACCCGAAAAGCATGCTGGCTGGCTCGACCGAGGCCAGTGCGATGCCGCTCGCAGTAGTCGCGCGGTCACTGCGAT
>JANNTO010000273.1:0-4010 GCA_031403675.1 Gammaproteobacteria bacterium
CGGCCGAAAAAAGCGGCACACCCGCGACGACCGCCGCTGGCGAGGCCGCGATCCAGGCATGGTTGAAGCTGCGCGGGCTCGAATTTCCGGAACTCGTGATCAGCAACGGCTCCGGGCTGTCGCGCGAGGCACGCATCTCGGGCGACAGCATGGGGCGCATGCTGGTCGGCGCCTGGAGCAGCCGCTTTGCCCCTGAATTCCTGACTTCGCTCGCGCTGGGCGGTCTCGACGGAACGCTGGAGAAGCGCTTCGCGAATGTGAACGACCCGAGCCGTATCCGCATGAAGACCGGCACGCTCAGGGATGTCAGTTCGATCGCGGGCTATGTCAGCGGTGATTCCGGCAAGACCTATGCGGTCGTGATCTTCGTCAATCACGCCGGCGCGCAGAACGGGGTCGGCGAAACGATCCAGGCCGCAGTGATCGACTGGGTCTTGCGGCAATAGTCATCAAGTATCTGATTATTAAAGAGAATTACTTGAGCGAGTCCGGTTGGCCGGCGAAACCTGCATAACTCACGCCAAGAACATTCTGCCAGCCTGAGACGTATTCCTGCCGCAGCAGCAGGCCGATCTCGCCGAGCGCTTCCCAGCCACCATGGGTCAGCGTGACGCGGCTGCCACTGGCGGTGGGCAGAAACACGACGACAATCCATTGGGCCGATGCTGCTTCCCGGCCAGGATGCCAGCTAAAGCGGATGCTGCGGCCTGGTTCGATGGACTGCACTTCACCCCAGAGATGTCGCGTTCCGTCGGGCGCGAGTTCATCCACGGCCCCGCCAGGGAGCGCCTCGAACCGGCAGCGCGTGGCCGAATGGCGTGACAGCGAGTGCGTTGCGATCGGCCACCAATCCGCGAAATGCCCGGTAAATACCTCGTAAGCATGCGCAGGCGCGACCGCGAGGTCCACGGACAGGATGATGGGATCGGATGCTGTCATCAGCAGCAAATCATACCTGCGAGCTGCCGCATGCGCCCTCCCGCAGCTGCGACGAGACCCCGATCCGGCAGACCGTTCAGCGCTTTCCGAGGATCCGTTCCAGCCGGTCGCGATAACTACGGCTCAGTTTCAATTCGTGGCCGCCGTCCAGCGTCAGGAAATACTCGCCGTTGGTGTGCGGTTTGAGTTTGCGGATGTGGCGGATGTTGACGATCGTAGAACGGTGAATGCGCTGGAAATTGACCGGGTCCAGCTGCTCTTCGAACTGCTTCATGGTCGCGCGCACGACGTGCGTGCGCCCTTCGGCATGCACGCACATATAGTCGCCGGCCGCATCCACCCATTCGATTGCAGCAACCGGCAGACGGATGGTTTCCCGCCCAAGCCGGATCGGCAGCGCTTCGGGAAACCGCCGCGGCATGCCTGCCGCGCCGCGCGCGAGCAATTCCTCGGCATCAAGCTGGCCTGCCCCGGTGACGCTCGCCAGTAGCGCGACCAATTGTTCGCGATGCTTCACGGATTTTCGTTGTGAGAATTGATCGCGCACATGCTCCATGGTCCGCTCGAACCGCTCGTCAACCAGCGGCTTAAGCAGATAGTCAAGCGCATGCGCATCAAAGGCGTCGACCGCGTAACGGTCGAAGGCGGTCACAAACACCACCATCGGCATGCTGGTCTGCGGAATACGCCGCAGCACTTCGAAACCGTCAATTCCGGGCATCTCGATATCGAGAAACATCAGGTCGGGCCTATGCAGGGTGATCGCGTCGAGCGCCTCACGGCCATTGCCGCACTGCGCGACGATCTGGAAATCCTTGAAGTCGCGCAGTCGCAACTCCAGGCCCCTGCGGGCGAGCGCTTCGTCGTCGACAATGATCGCGCGAATTGGTTGGGCCATCGGCTTCAGATTTCCAGCGGCAATCGTATTTCGACACGCAGACCCGGGGCAACATCAACGACCTCGAGCCGGTGCGCGTCGCCGTACAGCACCTTGAGCCGTTCGCGCGTGTTGCGCAGCCCAATGCCGCGACCGTTACCGATCAATGTGCCGATCGGCAGGCCGGGGCCGTCGTCCACGACGGCGAGTCGCAGGCCGCCGCCGTCAATGCCGGCGATAATCGTGACGGCTCCGCCCTGCTCGCGCGGGGCGATCGCATATTTCATTGCGTTCTCGACCAGCGGCTGCAGCAGCAGCGAGGGCACCAGCGCGGATTCCGCGCGCTGGTCGACGTCGAATTCGAGCCGCAGGCGATCGCCGAAGCGCAGCTTCTCGATGCCGAGATAAAGGTTCAGCGAATCGAGTTCCTGGCGCAACGTCACCTTCTTCATCGGGTCCTGGTCAAGGCTATAGCGCAGGAACTCGGAGAGCCGCGACACTGCCAGGTTGGCGGTGCGGTTCTGGCCGTCGAGCACCAGTGTCGAGATCGCGTTCAGCGTGTTGAACAGGAAATGCGGGTTGAGCTGGTAGCGCAGCATCTTGAGCTGCGCCTCCTGCGCGAGCGCGGAGGCCTTCAATGTCGCCTCGCGTTCGAGCTGCAGGCGATCGTAGAACTTCACGCCGTAATACAGCGCGGTCCAGCACAGCAGCAGCGCCATCGAAGAGATCGTGCCGATGAATATCTCGAGCGGCTTTGGCGCATGGTCCATCGCCCACTCGGGCTTGACGAGCTCCATGTAGGCCGTATTGATGATGGCGCGCCAGGCGAGCGCCACCAGCCAGCAGACCAGCAGCGACGCGATCAGCATGGCACGCGGACTGCTGGCCCACAGTTTGCGATACACGAGGCGCAACGGTGCCGACAGCAGGAATCCGGACCCCGCAGCGATCGCGATCACCGGCACATAGCCGGGTTCCTTGCCGTAAACCGCCGAACCGACGTACTGCGCGAGGCCGTACGCGCTCCAGCCGAGCGTATGCAGCGCCCAGAACAGCAGGTTGCGGTTGCCGCGCAGCAGATCGAGATTCATCCGGACACCTTAGTCATGCGTTGCGATTTCGGGCAACGTCCTGACGCGAGCCAGGCACGCCTGGTCGCAGGCTGCATCAGCGCGGCGGCAGTTTCGACCGCAATTGCAGCACCAGGCGCCAACCCGTGTCCTGCCGGCACCAGATGTGGACATAGGCCGCATCCGCGCTCGCCCCTGGCGCGGGCGCCGACAACCCATAGCTGTAGCCGAGGTCGCCGGATGCACCAAGATCCGCGCCCATTGGCCAGTACTGCAATGTCGGTGGCAGCGCCGCAAGCGCGGTGTCGCGTGCCCGAGCGTCACCCGCACCTTCGACTGCCGGCGGGTGAAACAGCCAGGCGGTGGCCGCAAGGCGACGACCGATCCGCGCCTGATGGGACTCGCCATCGCTCAACCCTGAAATTTCCAGATCCAGAAGTTGCAGTTCGCCCGCTGGCATTGCCTCGCCGCGCTCACAGGCGTGGATGCCGAGCAGTGGATCGCGGCTACGCGCATCCCATGCGCCGGCAGGCGCACGTCCGAAACCGCCGTCGAACAGCACGCGCCAGCCGTCCGCGGTCTTGCGCCAGACGGTAACGTAACGTCCTTCGACTGCAGCACCCGCGGGATCCTTCGGCGTGACCATCCACGGCCCGCTGGCAAAGCCGAGATCGCCGCTGGCCGCCATCTGCGCGCGATCGGGCAGCCAGTCGAGCGTGCCGGGCAGGTCCTCATTGACGGTCCAGGCTGCGCGTCCCCAAACCGGCCCGGGCTGCAACACGATCGATTCCGCGCCGAGGTGTTCGAGAAACGCCGCCTTCGCGCCGCGCGTGCGCGATGCCGAAGCGAACCCCGCCTCGAGTTCGATCACGGTCGCGTGAGTCGCGGTGGGTTCCACGACCGCAGCCGGTTCGGGTGCCGGCGTGCAGACGACGAGCAGGCCCGCCAGCACCGCGGCGCAGCCGAGACGGCCGAATTCACCGATCTTCATGTTGCTGACTCCACTCGTTGCGCCTGGCGTGCTCATTGGTATTGTCGGGCTGCCACCGCATGTTCGGTGGACACCCGCATACGCAGGCTCGGCGGTGCCAGCACTTCGACACCCGCGCCGTAACGCAGCAGGT
>JANNTO010000274.1:0-10267 GCA_031403675.1 Gammaproteobacteria bacterium
AGGGAAACGTCCCCTTTTTACCAGAACTTCCACCAGCTGCGTTTCGAGTGGTTTTCCGGCTGCGAGCCGGGGTAGTTCAGCGCATAGACTTCCTGCGAGCGTTCGGCGAGATCGTTCATGCCGAGGCCCCGGTATGCGGAAATCATGATGTCGAGCGCCTGCTGTACGGAGGGCGCGCCGTCGTAATTCTCGATGCAGTAACGCGCGCGCGCGATTGCCGCAACCCAGGCTTGGCGCCTCAAGTAGTAGTCGGCAATGTGCACTTCGTATTCAGCCAGGCGATTGCGCAGGAAAATCATGCGCTGCCGCGCATCCGCGGCGTATTCGCTGGCCGGGTAGCGCTCAATCAGCGTCTGGAATGCCTGGAACGAGCGGCGCACGTCCTGCGGTGGCCGTTCCGTAAGGTCGGTGTTGAACCAACGCTCGAGAAAATTCGGCGAGCGCTCGAAGTAAGCCAGGCCCTTGAGGTACATCGCGTAGTCCACCCGCGGGTGCGTCGGGTTCTCGCGGACGAACTGATCTGCCGCATCCACCGCCGATTCGGTCTGCCGGGACCGGTAATAGGCGTAAATGATGTCGATACGTGCCTGGCGCGACTGCTCGCTGAACGGGAAGCGTGCCTCGAGCGCCTCGTAATAGCGCACCGCACCGCGATAATCGCCGCCCAGCAGCAGTCGATTCGCCTTCTCGTAAAGTTTCTCCGGCTGCAGTTGTTCTGCGGCGCGGTCGCGGCCGCCGCAGGCGGTCAACATCAGCGCGCAGCACGCGATCGCGAATACGCGCGCCATCGATTTTCCTGGCTGCAAAGGACTGGACCCCGACTGTTGAACCGACGCAGTATAGCGACAAAGACCCTCGACGACCCCCATGAGTTCCCCCCGACACCAACGCGAATTGCGGTTACCACCGCATGCCGCCGGCCGACGCCTCGATCAGGCACTGGCGGAGGCGCTGCCCGAATATTCACGCTCGCGGCTGAAGCGCTGGATCGATGCCGGGCAGCTGCGCGTGGACGGCCGGGTCCCGCGGCCCCGCGATATCGTCGCGGGCGGCGAACGCGTATTACTCGATGCACCGGATGAGGATGCCGTCACGTCAGTCGCGCAGGCGATTCCGATCGTTATCGCCTGGGAGGACGCGGACGTCATCGTCGTCAACAAGCCGGCCGGTATGGTCGTGCATCCGGGCGCCGGCAATCCGGACCAGACATTGCAGAATGCATTGCTGGCCCACGATCCGCGATTGTCGAAATTGCCGCGCGCCGGAATTGTGCACCGGCTCGACAAGGACACATCGGGCCTGCTGATTGTCGCGCGCAATGACGCGGCCCGCGAGGTGCTCGTCGCAGCACTGACGGCGCGCGGAATCCATCGCGAATACCAGGCGGTCTGCGTTGGCGTCATGACCTCCGGCGGCACCGTGGACGCGCCGATCGATCGCCACCCGGTCGATCGACTGCGCATGAGTGTGCGCTCGAGCGGTCGCGACGCCGTGACGCACTATCGCGTGATCGAGCGTTTCCGCCGCCACACCTGGGTACGCGTGATGCTGGAAACCGGGCGCACGCACCAGATCCGACTGCACCTGGCACACGCCGGTTATCCGCTGGTCGGAGATCCGGTCTATGGGCGCCGGCTCGTGATCCCGAAAGGCGCGACGCCGAAACTCGAGGAAACCCTGCGTGCCTTCCGCCGCCAGGCGTTGCATGCGGCGAAACTGGTGTTCCCGCATCCAAAGGACGACCGGGAGATCGAGGTGACAGCACCGCTGCCGCCTGACATCGTCACGCTGATCGGGGCATTGCGCAAGGACGTGGCGTCGGCACAGAAGCAGAAATGAATCCAATCGGTGTCCTGATACCGGACTGGCCGGTGCCGCCCACCGTGCGCACGGCGATGACGATGCGAACCGGCGGCGTCAGTATTGGCCGGTACGCATCCTGCAATCTCGCTGCGCATGTCGGGGACCATCCGGCCGCGGTCGCGGAGAACCGGCGCTGCCTTCGCCTGCAGCTCGACCTGCCCTCCGAGCCGACCTGGCTCAATCAAGTGCATGGGCGCGTCGTCGCCCGCCTGTCGGAACCGCTGCCCGAAGCGGCGGATGCGGTGGTCGCATTCCGGCGCGGCCCGGTCTGCGCGGTGCTGGTCGCGGATTGTTTGCCGGTTTTTCTCGCGAGCGGCGCGGGCAATCGCATCGGTCTCGCGCACGCGGGATGGCGCGGTCTGGCGGCCGGGGTTATCGAAGCAACAGTGGCGGCGCTCGATTGCGATCCGGCGCAGCTCGTCGCCTGGCTCGGCCCCGCAATCGGACCGCGCGCATTCGAGGTTGGCGATGAGGTCCGTGCGGCATGCGTTGCGGGTGACCCGGATGCCGCGACACATTTCAATGCCGGCCGCGCCGGCCGCTTCCTGGCTGACCTGCCGGCGCTGGCGCGCCGGCGGCTGGTGCGCTGTGGTGTAGGTTCCATCCATGGCGGCCAGCTCTGCACGGCGAGCGACCCGGCGCGGTTCTATTCGTATCGGCGCGATGGTGTCACCGGCCGCATGGCTGCCCTCGCGTGGCTGGTTTGACCGACACCGTGGTGTAGGCTGTCACCCATGTCCGGGCTCATGCAGGTTGTACTGTTCACCGCCGGTTGCGGCGCGCTGTCTGCAATCGTTGCGGCCGGCTTCCTGCTGTTGCCGGCGGGTCGGCGGAATGCACTGCTGCCGCATCTCGTGAGTTTTGCCACCGGCGCGCTGCTGGGCGCCGCGCTGCTGGCGCTCTTGCCGCATGCGCTCGAGGCCGGCGGCGGCACGCATGGGATCGGCATCGCGCTGGTCGGCGGCATCATCGCCTTCTTCGTGCTGGAAAAACTGGTGCTGTGGCGCCACTGCCATGTGGATTCCTGCGAAGCCCACGGGCCGACGGATCACCACCGGGCGCGCGCTTCGGCGACGCTGATCCTGTGGGGCGATTCATTCCACAACATTCTGGACGGCGTGCTGATCGCAGCGGCGTTCATGACCGATCCGCATCTCGGCGTGGTCACGACCATTGCGGTTTTTGCGCACGAGATTCCGCAGGAAATCGGTGACCTCGCGATCCTGCTGCATGGCGGCATGTCGCGCCGGCGCGCGCTGGTGCTCAATGTCGCCGTCAGCCTGGCCTCCGTCGCAGGCGCTGTCATCGCCTGGTTCCTGCTGGCCAAGGCGCTCGAAGTGCTGCCGTATGCGCTGGCGGTCGCGGCCGCGAGCTTCCTGTATGTCGCGGTCGCTGACCTGATCCCGGGCCTGCACCGGCGGGTCGATGCGCGCACCTCGGTGCAGCAGGTCGTGCTGATCGCGCTGGGGGTCCTGGTAATCGGCTTTTCACACGAGTTCGCGCACTGACACCGCCTGCTGTTGTCGCGCGGACGTCGACGCCCGGGAACCCTGCTCACTCGCTCAGAAGAACGGACATTCGCTCGCTCGCAGGTTCCCGTGCGCCTGGTCCGCGCGCGAGGGTGATCGCCGTCAGCTGTTGAGCAGCAGCGCCTCCCGCAAGCCGATCAGCACGAGTTCGGGAATGTGCGAATCGAATACACCCTCGTGCTCGAACAGCCGCGCGAATCCGCCGGTGCCGATCACGACCGTCGGGCTGCCGGCGAAGTAACCCTCCCGCACCTCGGCGCACAGCTGCCGCAGCATCGCGAGGTTGCCGAAGTAGAGCCCGGACTGGATGCTCTCGATCGTCGAGCGGCCGATCAGCTCCGCGGGCTTGCGGATCTCCACTTTCGGCAGCCGCGCGGTGCGCGTGCCCAGGCTTTCCATTGCGACGCGCAGTCCCGGCAGGATCAGGCCTCCGAGGTAGTCCCGGTCCAAGGACAGCGCGTCGATCGTCGTCGCGGTTCCGAAGTCGACGATGATCGCGTTCTTGCCGGGAAACAGTGCGGCGGCCGCGATCGCGCCGGCGATACGGTCGGTGCCGACCTCGAGCGGGTTGCGGTAGCGGATCTTGAGGCCGGTACGCACGCCGGGCTCCAGGATGAACGGCCGCATGCCGAAGTACTTGATGCTGGCATTGCGCACCGAATGCACCATGTCCGGCACGACCGAGCAGATCGCGACCGCCGTGACGCTGGCGGGGTCGATGCCGTTCTCGCGCAGCACCTGCCGCAGGAACAGTCCCAGCTCGTCGGAAGTGTTCTCCGCGCGCGTCGCGCGGCGAAATTGCAGCGACAGCTTCCCCTCGTCGAACACGCCACCGAAAATCTGGCTGTTGCCGATGTCGAGGACCAGGATCATGCGTGACTCCTTGCAATGGTCTGTTCCAGCAGCGTGACGAGAGCTGCCGCGAGCGCGTGGCGGCCGGCGCAATGCAGCACGACGCCGCGGTCGCGGGCGTGGATCGCGTAGGCATGGCCGGAATCGTCGTCGAGCGTCGAGACGTCGTTCTGCACCACGTAGTTGGCGCCGCTGCGCTCGATTAGCTGCAGGGCGGCCCGCGCTCGCGCGCCGGCGTCGGAGTCGTGCGTGAGCTTGAAGCCGATCAGCACGAGCGGCGCCTGGCCGGCGCAGCCGCGGATCCGGTCGATGATCTTCGCGGTCGGAAGGAGGCGCAACACGAGTTCCTGGCCGGAGGCGAGCTTGGCACCCCGCATCGTGCCCTCGACCGAGTAATCACCGACCGCGGCCGTGTGGATAACGGCATCGAAGCTGCCGTCTACGAGCAGGCGCAGCAGCGCCCGGTCGAGCGACGCGTGGTCCGTGAACGATTCTCGGCGCGCGACGCCTGTCGCGACCGCCGAATCAATGCCGTGCAGCTGTGTCACGTCGAAGCCGTGCGCGGCGAGCGCCTCGCAAATTGCGGCGCCGGTGCGCCCGCTGCTGAGATTGGTGATGAACCGCACGCTGTCGATCGGTTCGCGCGTCGCGCCCGACGTCACCAGCACCTTCATCGCGGCGGGCCCAGCGCCTGCAGCAGGGCGGCCTCGATCTCGGTCACCTGGGCGAGTCGGCCCTCGCCCGATTCGCCGCAGGCGAGGCGACCGTCGCCGACCGGCAGCAGCCGCGCGCCGTAATCGGCGAGCCGCTGCCGCGACGCGCGCGTGGCCGGGTGATCCCACATCGACGCGTTCATCGCGGGCGCTATCAGCCAGGGTTTCGCGGCAATCTCCCAGGCGAGGAACAGCGCGCCGATCGCATCCTCCGCAAGGCCCGCCGCGAGCCGGTTCATCGAGTTGGCCGTCGCCGGGCAGACCAGCGCCGCATCCGCCCAGCGCGCGAGGTGGATGTGATCCATTGCGCGGCTGGCCTGGTACAGGTCCGTGAACGGCGGTCGGCCGGTCAGACCCTCGAGCGTCGCAGCGCCGACGAACTGCAAGGCGCCCGCGCTCGCGACCGTCTGCACCGCGACGCCTCGCTTTGCGAGCCGCGAAATCAGCTCGCAGGCCTTGAAGCAGGCGATCGATCCCGTCAGCAGGAACAGGACCCGTGATTCACGCGTGTTCGACATTGTCGATCAGCCTCACTGTGCCGAGCCGCACGGCCGCCAGCCGCCGGCCGTCGTGGTCGGCAACGTATTCCACCTCGAAACCCTCGCGCGCCAGATCGGCCGCGGCGTCTTCGGCGGAACGCTGCTGCGCGATGCTGCGTGCCAGGATCCGGTGCAATCCCGGCGCCAGCTCGCGTTCCCGGGCCGACAGCCGGCGGTTGCGGGAGCTCATCGCGAGCCCGTTGGGCTCGCGCACCAGCGCGCAGGGGACGATTTCGGTGTCGAGGAAGAAGGCACGCGCCATGCCTTCGACGAGATGCAATTGCTGGAAGTCCTTCTCGCCGAAGTAGGCGCGCTCGGGCCGCGTCAGCAGCAGGAGCTTCATCACGACGGTCAGCACGCCGTCGAAATGCCCGGGCCGCCCGGCGCCGCAGAAGCGGCGGCTCAGGTCGTTCTCGACGAGGCGGTAGCGGTAGCCGTCGGGGTAGATGTCGTCTTCGCGCGGCAGGAACACGAGGTCGCAGCCCGCATCGCAGAGCATCGCGAGGTCATCCTCGACCGGGCGCGGATAGTTCCGGAGATCCTCGCGGTCGTTGAACTGCGCGGGATTGACGAACAGGCTCACCCAGGTGCGCGCGTTCTCGGCGCGCGCGCGCGCATGCAGCGACAGGTGGCCCTCGTGCAGCGCGCCCATCGTCGGCACGAAGCCAGTGTCGCCCGCACCGCGAGCGTGTCGCAACGCGACGAGTTCGGTGACTGTCTCCACGACCTTCATGACTCGTACGCTTCCGCAGGCCCCGGAAACGCGCTCTGCTTGACGTCGCGGTTGAAGCGGTCGACCGCATCGTGAACGAGCGCCGCGCCGTCGAGATAACGGCGCACGAACTTCGGACGGAACTCGCCGGAGAGCCCGAGCAGATCCTGCAGCACCAGCACCTGCCCGTCGCAGCCGGCGCCCGCGCCGATGCCGATCGTCGGGATGCGAAGCGACGCCGTGATCCGCGACGCGAGCGGCGAGGGCACGCACTCGAGCACCAGCGCGAAGCAGCCAAGCGACTCGAGCAGGCGCGCGTCCGCGATGATCCGCGCCGCGTCCTCGTCCGAGCGGCCCTGCACGCGAAAGCCGGCGAGCGCGTGCACGGACTGCGGTGTCAGGCCGAGGTGGCCCATCACGGGCACGCCGGAGCCCGCGATCGCCGTGATCACGTCCTCGTGGCCCGCGACACCCTCGAGCTTCACCGCATTGGCGCCTGCGCGCATCAGCGCGGCGACCGCATCGAGTGCCGCCGGCACGCCCTTTCGGAACGACAGGAAAGGCAGGTCGGCGACCAGGAACCGGGTCGGCGCGCCGCGGCGCACCGCCGCCGTGTGCAGCGCCATCACCTCGACGGTCGCGGCCAGCGTGTCGGAATGTCCGTGCACGACCATCGCCACGCTGTCGCCGGTGAGCAGGCAGTCGATGGCGGAGGCCTCGAGCACGCGCGCGAAGCTCGCGTCGTAGCAGGTGACCATCGAGATCTTTCTCCCCGTGGCCTTCGCGGCGGCAAAGTCCAGGACATTCTTCATGCCCGTTCCCTCCCGGCCGCACTGATGAAGGCGCGATAGACCGTGCCGAGCGCGCTGCCGTCGAGCGCATCGAGGTGCGCCTGGATCGTGCCGGTGTCGCCGCGCGCGACCGGCCCGGTCAGCGCGCCGTCCGCAGAGGCCAGCACGTTCTCGAGGATGCGGCGCGGGTAGCCCGCGAGCGCGTCACGCGGCGCGCCGAAGCGTGTCTCCATCGCCGTGAAGAAATCGCGCCACAGCACGGCCGTCATGCCGCCGGCGAGCGCGCAGAGCGCGTGGTAATAGGCCTTGTCCTCCGTCTTGAGCGGGAAGCAGGGATTCGGCAACTGCGGGAACAGTTCGCAAAAGCGCCCGACTGGATCTGGACCGGCAGCGGCTGCCTCCGCGAACACCGGGATCCCGCAATAAAACCGGGGTTCGTACAGCGTGGCGCCGAAGCTCATCAGCGGATGCGTGCCGAAGATGCCGGTGAAGGAGCGGCCCCCGCAGAAATGAACGAAGGTCCGGTCGCCAAGACCGGCGGCGCCAAGGCTATCGAACACGGGCTGGACCGCGTCGTCCGCGACGGCGAGCAATATCACCTCGCAGTCCGCGAGTGCAGTCGTAGCCAAACCGCCCTCGGCGCGCGCGAGCCGCCGCGACCACAGCTTCCACGGGATGCCGAGGCTGGAAAAGTAATGGCGCCAGTGCTGCGACAGGCGGCCGTCGCCGACGAAACCGTAGGGGGAGCGCCGAGCAGCGCTCGTCTCTGCGGGTACCTGTCCCATGGATCAAGTCCCTTGTCGCGGATGCACGTCAAACCCGTCGCGGCCGCGCCGGGGCACGGTCCGCGCAAGGGGCTTTGTATCAAATCCGGCCGGCGACCACCACCCGGGCCGGCCGGGGCCGCGCAAGGGGCCGAAAAATGGCGCAAATTCACCCGCTTGCGGGTTGAATCGGCCGGCTGACGGCCTCATGGACGGGGCAGACCCCGGACCCGGAGCCTGTTCGTGCGCAGCGATCGACTGACCACAAAATTCCAGCTTGCTCTGGCCGATGCGCAGTCACTTGCGCTCGGCCGCGACCATCAGTTCATCGAGCCGACGCACCTGATGCTGGCGCTGCTGGACCAGGACGGCGGCACCGTGCGTCCGCTGCTCGACAAGTCCGGCGTCAACATCAACCTGCTGCGCTCGCAGCTGCACGCGCGGCTCGGCCGCACCGCGAGCGTGGAAGGCACGCAGGGCGACGTGCAGCCGTCGAACGACTTGATCCGGCTGCTCAATGTCACTGAAAAGCTCGCGCAGAAGCGTGGCGACCAGTACATCTCGAGTGAGCTCTTCGTGCTGGCCGCGGTAGAGGATCGCGGTGCGCTCGGCACGATCCTGAAAGACACCGGCGCGGTCAAGGGTGCGATCGACAAGGCGATCGGGGATCTGCGCGGCGGCGAGAAGATCGACGATCCGAACGCGGAACAGCAGCGCGGCGCACTCGAGAAATTCACGCTCGACCTGACCGAGCGCGCGATTGCCGGCAAGCTCGACCCGGTGATCGGGCGCGACGACGAGATCCGCCGCACAATCCAGGTGCTGCAGCGCCGCACCAAGAACAACCCGGTGCTGATCGGCGAGCCCGGGGTCGGCAAGACTGCGATCGTCGAAGGTCTCGCGCAGCGCATCATCAATGGCGAGGTGCCGGAAGGCCTGAAGAGCAAGCGCATCCTGGCGCTCGACATGGGCGCGCTGATCGCCGGTACCAAGTTCCGCGGCGAGTTCGAGGAGCGCCTGAAGGGCGTGCTGAACGACCTCGCAAAGCAGGAAGGCCAGGTCATCCTGTTCATCGACGAGCTGCACACGATGGTCGGCGCCGGCAAGGCCGAGGGCTCGATGGACGCCGGCAACATGCTGAAGCCTGCACTCGCACGCGGCGAACTGCACTGCGTCGGTGCGACCACGCTCGACGAATATCGCAAGTACGTCGAAAAAGACGCCGCGCTCGAGCGGCGCTTCCAGAAAGTGCTGGTGGACGAACCCTCGGTCGAGGACACGATTGCGATCCTGCGCGGACTGAAGGAGCGCTATGAGGTCCACCACAAGGTCGAGATCTCGGATCCCGCGATTGTCGCGGCCGCGACCTTGTCGCACCGCTATATCAGCGACCGCCAGCTCCCGGACAAGGCGATCGATCTGGTGGACGAGGCGGCCTCGCGCATCCGCATGGAGATGGATTCGAAGCCGGAGTCGCTCGACCGGCTCGACCGTCGCATCATCCAGCTCAAGATCGAGCGCGAGGCGCTCAAGAAGGAATCCGACGAGGCTTCGAAGAAGCGCCTGGAGCAATTGCAGGAATCGCTGACCGAACTCGAGCGGCAGTATGCCGACCTCGATGAGATCTGGAAGGCGGAAAAGGCGACCGCAACTGGCGCTGCGCACCTCAAGGAGGAACTCGAACGCGTAAAGATGGAACTCGAAACTGCGCGCCGTGCCAGCGATCTCGCGCGCATGTCGGAGCTCCAGTACGGCAGGATTCCAGAACTGGAAAAGCGGCTGGTCGCCGCACATGCGGCCGAGACCAAAACGCCGCAGCTGGTGCGCAACAAGGTCGGCGAGGAGGAGATCGCGGAAGTCGTGTCGAAGTGGACCGGCATTCCGGTCTCCAAGATGCTGGAGGGCGAGCGCGACAAGCTGCTGAAAATGGAGCAGGCGATCGCGCAGCGCGTGGTCGGACAGCAAGAGGCGGTACGCACGGTGTCCGATGCGATCCGGCGTTCGCGCGCGGGTCTTGCCGATCCGAACCGCCCCAATGGCTCGTTCCTGTTCCTCGGCCCGACCGGGGTCGGCAAGACCGAACTCTGCAAGGCGCTGGCCGAATTCCTGTTCGACACCGAGGAAGCGCTGATCCGCATTGATATGTCGGAGTTCATGGAGAAACACTCCGTGGCCCGCATGATCGGCGCGCCCCCGGGCTATGTCGGCTATGAAGAGGGCGGACACCTCACCGAAGCCGTGCGCCGGCGGCCCTATTCGGTGATCCTGCTCGACGAGATCGAGAAGGCGCACAGCGACGTATTCAATGTGCTGCTGCAGGTCCTGGACGATGGCCGCCTGACCGACGGCCACGGCCGCACGGTAGATTTCCGCAACACCGTCGTGATAATGACCTCGAATCTCGGCTCGCAGGTGATCCAGGAGATGGCCGGCGAGGAGAATTACCAGCAGATGAAGGGCGCCGTGCTCGAAATCGTTGGACAGCACTTCCGCCCGGAATTCAT
>JANNTO010000275.1:0-1565 GCA_031403675.1 Gammaproteobacteria bacterium
ATGACGGTCGCGAGCGCGATCGCAAACACGCCCATCGGGAACTCGACCAGGCGGTCGGCGGCATACATCCAGGTGACGCTGCCGACCATCAGGAACGAGGCGATGATCGTGTCGAGCAGCAGCGACACCTGTGCAACGGAAGAGCCGAAGATTCCGGGCAGCATCAGCCGGGCGATGCGGCGCACGCCCTCGTGTGCGCGGTCGAATCGCGGCCGCGGCAGGAGCCCGAGCCCGTGCAGGGCCGGGAACAGCGCGACCAGTTGCACGAAGCCCGCCACGAACACGCCGATTGCGATCACCAGGCCCGGCTTGTCGAAGTACGGCGCGACCACGCCCGCCGCCAGGATCATGACGACGTTCAGTAGCACCTGGTTGAAGGCCGGCGTCGCGAAGCGGCCGTAGCTGTTCAGCACGCCGCTGCCGAGCGCGACCAGCGAGATGAAGAAGATGTACGGGAAGGTGAAACGCAACATCTCGACCGTCAGGTCGAAACGATCGCCGTCGGCGCGGAAGCCCGGCGCGAACAGGAAGGCCAGCACCGGGGCCGCGACTGCGCCCACCGCCGCGATCACGAACAGCACGGTCCCGAACACGCCCGCGACGCCGGCGACCAGGCCTCGCACCTCCGCATGCTCGCGCTTGACCCGGTATTCCGAGACGACCGGCACGAAGGCCTGCGAGAACGCGCCCTCGGCAGTCAGGCGGCGCAGGAAATTCGGGATCTTGTACGCCACCAGGAAGGCGTCCATCAGCGGTCCCGCGCCGAACATGATCAGGTAGATCATGTCCCGCAGCACGCCGGTCACGCGTGAAAGCAGGGTCAGGGAGCCGACGACGGCGGTATTTCGCAGAAAACCGTGGGACATGCGCCGGGCATGATACTGGACGGCGCCCAGGCACGCGCCGCCGGGTCAGCAGCGGCCGAGCCCATTGCGGCGGCGATTGCAAACCACCGACATCAGGTACAGGAACGCAAGCGGCCCAAGTGGCAGGGCGCCGCCGCCGCCGCCGCCGCCACCGCCACCGCCACCACCGCCTCCTCCCGGCGGAGGCGGTGGCGGTGGCGGAGTCGAGTCTTCCGCGAGGATCGTCACGTCGTCGGTGCCGGTCTGACCCTGCTCGCCCGCGACTTCGAGTTCGAATCGCATGTTCACATTCGCGGTCAACTGCGGCACCGTGAACGTCGCGACCCCCGGGCTCGAAGTCGTCAGCGCGACGGCCGGGCCTAACAGCTGCCGCCATGTGTAGCTGGCGATCGCCCCGTGCACGATCAAAGACGCCGTACCATCCAGCGCGACGGTCCCGCTCTCACTGGCCAATCGGTCCGGGCCCGCAGAGGCGAAAACGCGTCCGGACTCCACCGGAACGGCGCTGTTGATGCGCGTGGCGCCCCGGTAGGTAAAGCCATCGGGACATTGCAGGTTGAAATCGACCGCTAGGCGCCCGAATCCGTCGGTCGCGGTTTCCGCCTCCGCCACCCGCATCGCGCCATTGCCGGTCGTGCACTGCGAGAAGTCGTTGAACTCGTCGATATCAAAGAGCCGGATGCGCGCTTGTTGGAAACC
>JANNTO010000276.1:0-3560 GCA_031403675.1 Gammaproteobacteria bacterium
GTCCTTCTGCAGTTCGAGCGCCGGATACCAGAGCCACATGCGGCCGATCAGGTAGACGTCGCCGCCGGCCGGCGGCCGCACGACCGGGAGGCCGTTGATGTCGCGCACCCGGTACTGCTGCACCATCGCCTCGGTCTTCGCATAAAACGCATTCGGCGTCGTGCGGTAGGTCTCGGTCGCCAGGTTCTGCTGACCGAAGGCATGCCAGTAGATCATCATGAAGAACATCACGATGCCCCACAGGAACGCCACGATGATCCAGATGAGTTCGGTACGATGGATCGGCGTCTTCCACCAGAGCCGTTCAGTCGGAGGGCTGATGGCCATAATTTTCTCCGGCGACTGTCAGGGCGCGACGGGAATCTGGGTCAACTCCATGACACCCCAGAGGATGTAGAGCACGGTCGGGATGACCACACCGAGGAACAACAGCAAGAACGGGTTATCCAGCACCCGCTGCATGAAGGGAATGCGTTCTTTTTCCGGGTCGCTTGGATCTTCGCTCATGGCTCCCCCTGGCGTCGCGTCGGCGCCAGCCGATATTACGCTCGTTCCTGGGGCAGGGCCGCCTTGACCTGGATCAATCGGGGGCCACCACGGCCCGGATGACGGCAAAGGACCCCAGCGCCATCCCGAAAAGCAGCAGGAAAAAGATCAATGTGCGGTACCCGAAGATCCGCCCGGCCCGGGCCTCGAGCATGCGCAGGATCCAGTCGGCCGCCAAATACAGGAGGATTCCAGCGAGCGTGTAGTAGACGATGGTCATCCGGCATCTGCAGCCGGAATCGTGCGCGTGTGCGCCGGATCCGAATAGGGTCGTTCGTCTCCGACCAGCGCGCCGGCCCCAGCACGGTCGCAGTGTGAATAGAGCAGCGGCGTCAGCTCGCGCCCGGCACGGTCGATGAATCCGCATTTGCCGCCGACTGTGACCCTGGCGCGGCCATCACTGAACGCTTCCGCTGCATCGAACCGCGGCGCAATGAGGATCCGCCCGCGGTCGTCGATGTAGCCGTGCTTCACCTGGCGGGGTTCACCGTCACCCAGGACGAACTTGGCAGGCGAAATTCCGCCGTTCAGGTGCAGTACCCTCTCCGCCAGCCGGTGCTCGATAATGACACTGCCGTCCTTTTCGTCGATGAACTGCCAGCGCTCGCCGTCCTTCACCAGCCAGACGCCCTTGGAATACTCCACCGCCACCTCGTAAACCGGTTTCACGATTTCCCGCCCGTCGTCGCTGACGATGCCGTTGAGCTTGCCGATCGACACCGTGTGGCCGGAGACCTTGCTGTAGCGCGGTGAGATGACGGTACGGCCGTGGCGGTCCGCGAATCCCCAGAGGCCCGCCTCGGCAAATGCAACCAGCTTCTCGCTGAACGGCTGTGCGGCTTCGAACTGCGCCGGGAACCGCAGGCGGCCGCGCGAATCGATGACGCCCCAGCGGCCATCCAGCTGGACTGCGATGCCGCCACGGTAGGATGCGCCGAACGCCTCATAGCGCACCGGCAGCAGCGGCCGGCCCTGGCGATCGATCACGCCCCAGCGATCACCCACACGTATCTTGAAGACGGTGATCCACGAATAGGGTCCTCGCGAGTTCGGCGGGTGGACTTTCAAGCTGTCGAGCTCGTCGAACGGAAACTCGTTCGGCACCGGCAAATCGGCACGCAGTAATGCGCGGCGGCCGTTGCGCTCGACTGTCCAGGTGTCGGACTCCACCGTCGCACTCACGTCTGTGTACTCTCCGCCGAGTTGTTCCGGCGGCGCTCCATTCCGATCGCCACGGGCGATGCGGAGGATTCTCCGGTGTTTCTCGGGCCCGACGGCATAGGCGCCGGGCCAGAGCGCGTCGATCGATTCGTGTTCCGGCTCGATCAGCCAGCCGCGGCCCGGCGCCCAGACGCCCCATCCGCCGCCGAATTTCTTGGCCTGCATTTCGCCTTGCCGGCAGTCGTCGATGTCGCCGAATTCAGGCTCCACGACCCGGCGTCCGGCCTGATCGATGCAGCCGACCTTGCCGTTCAATTTCACTGCCAGCAGTCCATCTTCTCCATCCTCCAAATCCTCGTACTGCGGCGGCACTTGCAGTTTCAGCCGGGCATCCGCAATGCCGTAAAGACCGTGCTGGCGAACCGCAAACCGAGCCGGTCCACGTGCTTGCGCATACAACTGCTCGACCCACTCGAAATCACCGGTGGCGGTCACCCTGCCGCGCGAATCAAGGACCGACCAATGGTGCGGCGCGAGAACTGCGGCCGGATACAAGCCGGTGTCATTGAATGATCCGGGCCCATGCGCGGGTATCCCGTCTTCCGACATCGCGGAAAAGCGTGGCTGCGCAATCCATCGCTGATCGCCATCCCGAAGTCCGCCGCGCGAACTGACAATTGCGGCGAGGCGCCCATCACCGATCGGCTTGACCCCTGCGTGCGATAGCGCAGCGACCGAGCGGCCGCGCGTGTCGATCAGGCCCATCTGGATCTCGTCGTCAGTTGAATCCATGGCGCCTGCGCGCGCGTCAATTCGATAAACGGCTGCAATTCCGTCACGGAATGGCAGCGCAATGTCGAACTGCGGTTCGATCGCCCATTTTCCGTCGCGGTCCATGTAGCCCCAGCGGCGGTCCTGGCTTGACGGCAGCAGTCCTGCAGCGAAGTAGTCTGGAAAATCCTTCAACACGCTCTCGGCACCCGAGAGATCCTGGTCCGATCCAAACAACTCCGGACCCCAGTTGATCGTCGCAATCTGCCTTCCTTCCGCATCGATCAGCGCCAATCGCGCGAGCGGACTGGCCGCAACGCCTTGCGCGTCGTCGGTTTCCGCGGCCGCCAGTTGCACGACGGCGCGGCCGTTGGAAAACCAGGTGCCCTGCTCGAATCGCGGCTCGATGACGAAGCGCCCGCGCAGATCGATGTAGCCGGTGCTGCCTTCCGTTTCGGCGACAGCGGCAAGGCCCTCGCTAAACCGGCCGGCGCGCGCGAAGCGCGGCGCGATCACCCAGCGTCCGGCGCGATCGAGATAACCCCAGAGTTTGCCGAGCTTCGCCGCCATCAGGCCGCCGCTGAAACACGCAGCCTTGTTCCACCACACTTCCTTGCAACGTCCGATGTCATCCAGTGCAGGCTCGAATACGAACGCGCCCTGCCGGTCGATCAGACCCCATTTCTTGCCGACCATGACCGGAGCGACGCCGCCGACGAAAGGATTGGCGTTCGCGAACTTTCGTTCAAACACCGATTGACCGCGCGTATCGATGTAGGCGAATTGCTCTGCGATCTTGACCACCGCGAGACCCTCGGAGAACGGCTCGGCCGACTGGAACTGCGCCTGGATGGCCCAGTCGCCGCGCACATCGATGTAGCCCCAGCGTTCTCCCTGCTTGGCAGCAGCCAGCCCTTCCATGAATGGCCCGACGCCCTCGAACCGGGGCGGAATTACCCAGTCGCCCTGGGCATCAATGAATCCGTGGATCGGATGGCCGTCCTCGTCATTGCACGACGACAGGATGGCGATCGAAAACAGAAAGAGGCAAATGCGAACCGCAAGGCGTGTCCCGAGCATGG
>JANNTO010000277.1:0-2910 GCA_031403675.1 Gammaproteobacteria bacterium
GATCAGGCCATGGGTGAAGGCCCACAGCATCACGCAGACCTGCACCGGGCTACCGAGATCCTTGCGGATCGAGCCGTCGGCCTGACCCTGCATCAAGGCCTGCACGATCACCCCGATGACCGCGTCGCCGGCTACTGCGCAGGCATCCTCGGCAGGTTGTCCGGCCGCCTGGTGCGCATGAAAGCGGCTGCAGGCGTCGAAACGATAGGGCTTTTCCTGCTGGAACAGCACATAGGCACGGCCGATCGCCTGCACCTGGTCGATGCCGAGCAGATTGGCGCTGGCCGCCGCGACGAATTGCTCGCGCAGCTCGAGCAGCGCGCGTTCGGTAATCGCATGCAGCAGGTCGTTCTTGTCGCGAAAATAGACATAGAGCAGCGCCCGCGAGAGGCGCGCGCCTTTTGCAACCTGCTCCATCGTCACGGCGTCCCAGCCGACCTTTTCGTACAGCGCTTCGGCCGCATCGACCATTTCGGCCCGGCGGCGCTCTTTTTCTTCTTCGCGGCGGACGACTACGTACGACATGGCCTGAGTCTAGGTCGGTATTGACGTATTGTCAATAATTATACATATGTCTTGTTTGGTTGTCCCAGCGGATCAGCAAACGCGATTTCTGCGCACCCCCGCCAGGAAAGCCTCGACATTCAGCGCCAGTTCGTCGAGGCAGCGCTGACGGGATTCGCGTGCGGCCCAGGCGATGTGCGGCGTCACGATCAGGTTCGGAATGGACGGATCGAACAGCGGGTGATCAGACGGCGGCGGTTCGCGCTCGAGTACGTCGATGCCGGCGCCGCCCAGGCGGCGATTGCGCAATGCATCCGCGAGCGCCTCTGCATCCACCAGTGCGCCGCGGGCGGTATTGATCAGCACCGCATCCGGTTTCATGCGGGACAGCCGCTCGGTATTGATCAAGCCGCGGGTCGCGTCGGTCAACGGACAGTGCAAGGACAACACGTCGAGTCGCGGCAGCAGTTCGTCGAGATCCCTGCGACCGGCAACCGGCGCTCCACCGGGGCGATTCGCGATTTTGAGCTGCATGCCGAAGGAAGCCGCCACTTGCGCGACGGCACGCCCGAGTGCGCCCAGGCCGACGATGCCGAAAGTCCGGCCTTGCAGTTCGCGGATCGGATAGGGGAACACCGAGAACTGCCCGGCCTGCGCCCAGCGGCCGCTGTGTACGAGGGCTTCGTAATCGCGCAATCGATGGGTCAGCGACAGCAACATCGCGAACACGTGCTGTACGACCGATGGCGTGCAGTAGTCGCGAAGATTGCATACCGCCACGTCGGCCTCGCGCGCGGCGACGAGATCCACGTTATCGACACCGGTTGCGGTCAGCGCGATGAGCCGCAGCTGCGGATTCGCAGCGATCACCGCGCGGTCGATGATGGATTTGTTGGCGAACACCGCCTCGAAGCCGGCGATGCGCCGCGCGACGTCATCGCGCAGGGTCTGCTCGTGCAGCACGATGCCGGGAACGACGCGCTCGAGCGAACCAGTGTCGAGATCGCCGCTGCTGACCGTGCTGAAATCCAGGAAGACCGCGCGCATGCGCGCGGAGTATGTCAGAACTTCAGCTTGAATCCGGCCAGCACGGTCCGTGGTGCGCCGGGGCGCGCACCGGCCGGCCGCAGCGCGACGTTGTAGGTCTCGTCGCCGAGGTTTTCGGCCGACGCGAACAGTCGCAACCGGTCGGTCAGGTCGTATTCACCGGACAGATCCACGAGCGTGCGGCTGTCGATGCGCTGCGCTGGCGCGATCGCGCCCGAACCCGCGGCCGCGCGCGCTTCATCCACATAGTTGACCGTCAGGAACACGCGCCAGGCCTGGCCTTCAAGTCCGGCATTCAGCGTCAACTGGTGCTCCGGCACATAAGGCAGTTCGTCGCCCGCGACCACATTGCCCCATTCGGCGAAGCTGCTCTGGAAACTGTTCTGGAACTCGCCTTCGGTCCAGGTATACACGGCCGACAGCGGGATCGATAGCCCGGAACCGAACGACTTTCCAAGGTCATGACTAACGACTAGTTCGAGGCCATGGACCCGCACGCGGCCGCCATCGAACTGGTCGCCAATCGTGCAATCGCCACCGGTCGAAGCCGTACAGGTGCCGACGATGTTCTGGTAGTTCACCAGGAAGCCGATCGCCTCGACGGCACTCGGTCCACGCGCGAAACGCAGGCCCGCCTCGTAATTCCATGACTGTTCGGCATCGGCCGTGGACCCGGGCGCAGGATTGACGAAACCGCGGTGCACGCCCGCAATGAGCCGGAGCGAATCGCCGAGCGCGCGTGTGACGCCGAGCCCCGGCATCCAGGCATCGACCCGGTTGGAAAGGACGATCGGAGCAGCAGAACGGCTGGGATCCGCCGCACCCCAGTTCTCCTGCTTGAGCGAAATCGATTCGTAGCGCACGCCCGGTGTCAGCATCCACTGGCCCGCGTGCACGGTGTCACGCACGAAGAAGGCCCAGGCTTCGGCCGAGCCGATGCGATTGTCCTGCGTGCCCGGCAAACCCGCGGTGGTCTGCACCATGACGCCATCCACCATCTGGTAACGGTCATCGCGCTGGAAGCGATCCTCGTCATCCCGGTGATAACGCGCCGAGACTTCAAGATCGTGGGCGACAGCGCCGGTATCGAAGCCGATGCCGAGCACGGACTGGATGCCGGAGGCGTAGTACTCGCGGGCATTGTTGCGCACACGCAGCGCCCCGGCGGCGCTCGAAGTGCCGGTTTCGCCGATCAACGCGGCGTACTCGACCGGATACGCGGACGGATTGGCCAGCACGCTTGAGAGACTGACGAATGCCGTATTGGCAGCGTTCCTGACGTCGTTCAGCTTGTACCAGGCGCGCGCGGTGTCGGTGCGATAAGCGATCGTCGTCAGATCGACTTGGTCATTGAAATGG
>JANNTO010000278.1:0-13145 GCA_031403675.1 Gammaproteobacteria bacterium
AGCGCCTGCAACGCCTCGGCGTCGAGGCGCTGGCGGCTGAAGTCGAGCAGTACGCCGCAGGCTTCGCGCGAGTACCGGGCGAAACGGTCGGGGTCGGCGGCAAAGAGGTCGGAGACTCTAGCTCCGCCAAGTCTCCGTGAGTGAGCCTCAACCAAATCGTGGATTGCCGTCACGGACTCCCCTTGTGGAGTTGCTCGCGCCTAGGTGGCGCGAACTCTCAGCCCTTCGCGCCCTGCGGCTTCTGCCAATCTCGCGTCGCGGCAGACGAATTCGACGCCTTCGGGTTGGCTCGCTGCAACCGTGAGTGCCGCGGCCAACTGGAGACTATCGGCGGCCCGCAGTATGTGTGTGCGCACAAGTCTTTGCGCGGCTCGCCGGACGGGTTCCGACGCGGGCACCTCGATCCAGCGAATGGCAATGTCGGCGAGCAGAGTCAGACTTTCCGATGCTGCGTCGATGGAAAGCGCTCCGGCCCGCTCCCGACGCGCTATCGCGGAAGTTGCTTCGACGATCGTTCCCCACCACACGACCATAGGTACATCAAGGTAGGAGCGGTCAACCGGCGCCGCGGCAGCCTCGTCGAGGATCAGTGGCACGATCGCCGATGTGTCCCAGAATCTCATCGGCCCTCGCGTCGTTCCTCCAGCAACGCCTCGAGAACTCCGGCGCCTGGCACCACTGGCCGTCGCCTGCGGATCTCCTCAATGCTGAGCGGCGGTGCCTTGGGAAGCGATACGAGGCCGAGTTGCACCAACTGGGCAATTCGCTCGGCCTCGCTGCCTGCCTGATTCACTGGTTCCAGTCTCGCCACAGGCATATTGCGGTCGGTCACCACGACAGTTTGCCCCGCCTGGACCTTTTTCAGGTAGGCGCTTAACTGGTCCTTCAGCCTTGAAATGCTGACCTTTTCCATCTGGCCATTATAGCCAGATCGATCAGGCTAGTCTAGCCAGATCATCCGAGATTGGTGACCCGCGGATCCGGCGGCCCGCCGTCCTTGTAGTAATCGAGATACCACGCGACAAAGCGTTTCACGCCCTCCTCGACCGGCGTCGAGGGACGGTAACCGACGTCGCGCACCAGGTCCTCGGCATCGGCCCAGGTGTCGGGTACGTCACCGACCTGCAGCGGCAGCAGGTTTTTCTCAGCCTTGCGCCCGAGGCAATTCTCGAGCACCTCGATGTAGTGCATCAGCTCGACCGGGCGGTTGTTGCCGATGTTGTAGAGCCGGTACGGCGCTTTGCTGGTCGCCGGGTCCGGTGCAGCGCCGTCCCAGGCGGCGTTTGGTGTCGCCACGTGATCGAGCGCCGCGACCACGCCATTGGCGATGTCGTCCACGTAAGTGAAATCACGCCGATGCTTGCCGTAGTTGAAGACATCGATCGGCTGGCCGGCCAGGATATTGCGCGTGAACAGGAACAGCGCCATGTCCGGCCGGCCCCAGGGTCCGTACACCGTGAAGAATCGCAGCCCGGTCACCGGAAGCCCGTACAGCGACGCATAAGTGTGCGCCATCAGCTCGTTGGCCTTCTTGGTCGCGGCATAGAACGACAATGGATGATCCACACTCTGGTGCGTCGAGAACGGCATTTTCGTGTTGGCGCCATAAACCGAACTCGTGGACGCAAACACCAGGTGCTCAATGCGATGGAGCCGGCAGCCTTCGAGCACGTGCAACGTGCCAATCAGGTTGCTCTTCGCGTAGGCGTGCGGATTCTCGATCGAATAGCGCACGCCCGCCTGCGCCGCCAGATGCACGACGCGCTGGATCCTGGCGTGCGCGAACAGTTCGTTCATGCCGGCGCGATCCGCGAGATCGAGTTTCTCGAAGCTGAAGTGCGGGTGCTGCTTGAGTCGCGCGAGCCGCGCCTGCTTGAGCGTCGGATCGTAATACTCGTTCAGGTTGTCAAGGCCAATGACTTCGTCGCCGCGGGCCAGCAGCTGCGTCGCGACGTGATAACCGATGAAACCCGCCGCGCCGGTGACGAGGATGCGCATCACAGCCGCCCGTCGGCCTCTTGCCGGCTGAACACGTACTTGATGTCGTAGAGCACGTGATTGCGCTTGGCGAGCCGGCGCAGCTCGGCCAGCTTCATCGCCTTGAACTGCCGATGCGCGACCGCGACAACGATGGTGTCGTAGCGATTGCGGGCGGGTTTCGCCACCAGCTTGATGCCATATTCATGGCGCGCCTCCTTGGCGCTCACCCACGGGTCCCAGACCTCCACCGCGGCGCCGTACTTCTGCAGTTCGCTGATGACATCCGCGACCTTGGAATTGCGCAGGTCCGGGCAGTTTTCCTTGAACGCAAGGCCCAGCACCAGCACGCGCGAGGATTTCACATGGATGCGCTTGGCGGTCATCAGCCGCACCACCTCGCCCGCCACATAGAGCGCCATGTTGTCGTTGATGCGCCGCCCGGCGAGGATCATCTCGGGGTGATAGCCGATCTGCTGCGCCTTGTGCGTCAGGTAATACGGGTCGACGCCGATGCAATGGCCGCCGACCAGGCCCGGACGAAACGGCAGGAAATTCCACTTGCTGCCGGCGGCCACGAGCACCACTTCGGTGTCGATGCCGAGCCGGTTGAAGATCATCGCGAGTTCGTTGATCAGTGCGATGTTGACGTCGCGCTGCGTGTTCTCGATCACCTTGGCGGCCTCCGCAACGCGGATGCTGGATGCCGCATGCGTGCCGGCCGTCACGATCGAGCCATAGAGCTTGTCAACGAAGCGCGCGGCATCCGGGGTCGAGCCCGAGGTCACCTTGCGGATGGTCGGCAGGCGATGCTGTTTGTCGCCCGGGTTGATGCGCTCCGGGCTGTAGCCCGCATGGAAATCCTGGTTGAACTTGAGCCCTGAAAACCGCTCGAGGATCGGCACGCAGATTTCCTCGGTGCAGCCCGGATACACGGTCGATTCATAGATCACGATGTCGCCGCGCTTCAGCACCTTGCCCACTGATTCGCTGGCCCGCTCGAGCGGCGTGAGATCGGGGCGCTTGTGTTGGTCGATCGGCGTCGGCACGGTGACGATGTAGACACGGCAGCGCTTGAGGTCCTGCAGCTCGGCGGTGAAACGCAGGCGTTTCGCGGCTTTCAGTTCGCGCGGCTCGACCTCGAGCGTGCGATCGCGTCCGCGTTTCAGCTCCGCGATCCGCTCGGCGCGCACGTCGAATCCGGTCGTGTCGTAGTGCTTGCCGAATTCGACCGCGAGCGGCAGCCCGACATAGCCAAGTCCGATGACGGCAATGCGGCAGTCACGTAAACCGAGCAGTGGATTCTTCTTGCGAGCCATTCATAAACCTCTCAAACAAAAGGACAAAAGGGGACGCATCCCTTCAAAGGGATGCGTCCCCTTTTGTCCCACTGCGGAACAATGCGGGCGCATTCGAGGCACGCTCAATCGTCTCGAGGGCCCGCTCGTGCGCGGCCAGTTCCTGTGCATTCGCAAGGATTACCGGGATGTGAACGGCGCCCCGCTGCCTGCGCTCGGCGGCCGCCCGGCTGTCCGCTGCCGCGGCCGGATCGGCATCGAGGGAAAACGCCGCCTGGCCGCCACTCATCGCGAGGTAGACGTCCACCAGGATGCGCGCATCCAGCAGCGCACCATGCAGGTCGCGACCGGAATTATCTACGCCATAGCGCTTGCAAAGCGCATCGAGACTGTTGCGCTGGCCCGGATGCAACTTGCGCGAAAGCGTGAGCGTGTCGAGCACGCTGCAGCTTGCTGCGATGGTCCTGCCGACACCCGCGCGCGCGAGTTCGGCATCGAGGAAACCGACATCGAATGGCGCGTTGTGGATCACCAGCTCCGCCCCCTCGATGAATTCGAGGAACTCTGCGGCGACCTCGGAAAAGCGCGGCTGCGATGCCAGGAACTCGTTGCTGATGCCGTGCACGGCGAGCGCACCGGCCTCGACTTGCCGTTCCGGTTGCAGATAGCGTTGCCAGGTGCGGCCGGACAGGCGCCGGTGCATCAATTCGATGCAGCCGATCTCGATGATGCGGTGCCCGTCGGCCAGTTCGAGCCCGGTGGTTTCAGTGTCAAGGACGATCTGGCGCATGAGGCGCAAGGATATCAGTTAGGGCATTTCGTCGATGCCGCGGTTCGCCAGCACATCCGCGCGCTCGTTTTCCGGGTGACCGTCGTGGCCACGCACCCAGTGCCATTCGATGTCGTGCTTGGCCGCGAGCGTATCCAGCTGCAGCCAGAGATCCTGGTTCTTGACCGGCTTGCGACTGGAGGTGCGCCAGTTGCGGCGTTTCCAGTCCTTGAGCCAGGTGGTGATGCCGTGCCGCACATACTGCGAATCGGTGTACAACGCGACCTGACAGCGACGCTTCAGTGCTTCGAGCGCGCGGATCGCGGCCGTCAGCTCCATGCGATTGTTGGTGGTCGCAGGCTCCCCGCCGTACAGCTCGCGTTCGCGGCCGCCGGAGCGCAGCAGCACGCCCCAGCCGCCGACGCCAGGATTGCCGCGGCAGGCACCGTCGGTATAGATCTCGACGCGACTCAAGAGGCGCGCCGCGCGGCCGGCTCGGCCAGGCCGCCGATGACGGCGGTACGGACGCGATTGCGCAGCCGCACCGGCGTCATCGAATAGGTGCGCTTGCGCGCGTGCAGCAGGTACGCGCCGGACAGTCGCGGCCAGGCGCGGCGCCCGATGCGCTCGAATACCCCGCGGGCCTTGCCGGTCTGAAGTCTTGCGATCGGCGGCACGTAAAGAAAGCGCTCGGCGGCGCCCACTTCGAAGCCCAGTAACTTGAGCCAGTCGGCCAGGCGGTGCGCCGGTATTGAGCGCAACAAGCCCGGCGGAAAACCGCCGCGTGTGAATGCATGGCGTACCGCCCAGCCGCCGAGCGGCTCGAAGCCGAGCACCACGAGTTCGCCCTCCCCGGTCAGCACGCGCACCGCCTCGCGCAAGACCTCATGTGGATCCGGCGCAAACTCGAGGGTGTGTGGTAGCAGCATCACATCGACGCTGTCGGACTGCAGCGCGAGTGCAGCGGGTTCCGAGATCACCGCGGCGCCGCGCGTGCCGGCACTCGCGACCAGCGCCGTGCGCCGCGTACGTGCGTGCGACAGGAACGTGTCGGGCGCGCCCCAGGCGCCGACTTGCAGGCAATGCAGGCCGAATGCGCACTCGAGCGACAGCGCGACCACGGCGCGCTCCTGCTCGAGGAGCATCGCGCCGAGTGGCCCGCTGAACCAGTTATCGAGATCCTGCGCGTCTGCGGTCATGGCCAGAGCATACCCGGCGCGCTGCCGCCGCGGCCAGTTGGCCGCAAGGCCGGAATTGTCGCAAACTCATGCATGCTCGACGTCACGCCGATCCCGGCATTCCAGGACAACTACATCTGGCTGATACGCGGCCACCGCGATCAGCAGGCAGTGGCGGTGGTGGATCCCGGCGCTGCGCAGCCAGTGCTTGCGACACTCGCCGCGGAACAGCTGCAACTGCAGGCAATCCTCGCCACTCATCATCACGCAGATCACGTGGGCGGCGTACTGGAGCTCGTCGCCGCAACCGGTGCGGCGGTTTACGGACCCGGCCGCGAGCGCTTGCCACCGGTCGATGTCACGCGGCTCGCGGGTGGCGACCGGGTGCGCCTGCCGGCGCTCGGTCTTGAATTCCAGGTGCTGGACGTGCCCGGCCATACCGCCGGCCACATTGCCTACTATGGCCACGGCGTCCTGTTCTGCGGCGACACGATGTTCAGCGCCGGTTGCGGGCGGCTGTTCGAGGGGACCGCAGCCCAGATGCTCGCGGCCCTCGATGCCTTTGCCAAGCTGCCGGATGAGACCCTGGTGTATTGCGGTCATGAGTACACACTCGCGAATCTGCGCTTTGCCATGACCGTCGAAGCCGGCAATTCCGATATCGTGGACTACGTCCGGAAAGCCTCCGCCCTGCGGGCCGGAGGCCGTCCAACCCTGCCTTCAACCATCGGGCTTGAGAAGCGCGTCAATCCTTTTCTGCGCAGCCGCCATGAAAATGTCAAATTATCGGCTGAACGCCGGGCCGGCAGGCCATTGCCGACCCCGGTCGCGGTGTTCGCCGAGGTGCGCAGCTGGAAGGACACGTTTCGATGACTGAACCGCGAATCTGGGCACTGCGTCTGGTCCTGCCGCTGGCGTTGGCCACGGCGCTGGCGGGATGCGCCGGCACCACTCCAACCACCGCAAGTTCGCTTCCCGACCAGCAGATCATCAATGATCCGGGCGCGGTCGCATTCCCGGACGAGACCGAAGCTCCGCCGCTGCCGCTACCGGTCTTCGAAGCGCCGATGCACGACGAACTGCCGGCCGAACGGGTCGTCTATGGCGACGTCCTGGTCCGGGTTCGCAACCAGCTCGCACTACCGCAGACCGAACATCAGCGCGTCGATCGCGAAATCGAATGGCTGCAACGCAACCCCGATTACGTCGCGCGCGTCTTTGGCCGCGCCCAGCGCTATCTGCACTACATCGTCGATGAAGTCGCGGCGCGCGGCCTGCCGGGCGACCTGGCCCTGCTGCCGATCGTGGAGAGCGCCTTCAATCCATTCGCGTATTCGCGCAGCCAGGCGTCCGGGCTGTGGCAGTTCATACCGGGAACCGGCGCGCTCCATGGACTCAAGCGCAACTACTGGCAGGACCAACGGCGCGACGTCATCGAATCGACCCGCGCCGCGCTCGATTTTCTCACCGAGCTCCATAATCGCTTCAATGGCGACTGGTTCCTGGCCATCGCCGCCTACAATTACGGCCCAGGCAACATCCGGCGCGCGATCAACCGCAACCTCGCGGTGCGGCGCCGCACCGATTTTTTCTCGCTGTCGCTGCCCGCGGAAACGCGCGCCTATGTGCCGAAGCTGATCGCGCTTGCGAAAATCATCCGTAATCCGGAGGCCTATGGTTTCGACCTGCCGCCGATCCCGGATGCGCCGTACTTTCGCGTCGTGCCGACCGACGGGCCGGTGGATCTGCGCCTGATGGCAGAACTCGCGGGCGTCGATGCCGAAGAGCTGCATGCGCTGAATCCCGCCTGGAACCGCTGGATCACCGATCCTGACGGGCCACACCGGATGCTGATCCCCGAAGTCGTCGCGGACGGCTTCGTCACGCAGATCGCAGCGCTTGACGGCAACGCGCGCGCTCGGCTCGGCGTGCACACGGTCGCCAATGGCGAATCATTGGCGTCGATCGCCAGCCGCTACAAAGTGCCGGAGACCTTCGTCGAGCGGGTCAATGCCGACCAGCCCGCGGGGCTGCAGCCGGGCGACCTCCTGTTCGTGCCGGCGGGTGAAGTGGCGCAATTGCGCGACGGACTTGGTTCCGATCTCGAACGGCGCGTGTACCGCGTGCGCAGCGGCGACTCGCTGTGGACCATCTCGCGTGGCCATGGGATGAGCGTGTCGCAGCTCGCTCGGCTGAATGGCATTTCGACCCAGAAGGCGCTGCAGCCAGGCCAGCGCCTGCTGCTCTCAGGCGGGCCGGCCACATCTGAGACACCGGTTCCCGCCGCCGGCAAGGTCAACTACAAGGTGAAGCGCGGCGACACGCTCTCTGGCATCGCACGCCGCTTTGCGGTGACGGTCCAGCAGCTGCAGGTCTGGAATAACATGGTCGGCAGCACGGCGCTGCGTGCCGGGCAACTCCTGACCATTCACGTCGGGAGCGAGACCGGCATCGGCGGCTGATTTCGGCGGGAGGGGAAAACATGGGGTTCCTGGCAGGCAAGAAGGCCCTGATCGTCGGGCTTGCGACCGATCGTTCGATCGCCTGGGGTATTTCACAGGCGATGCAGCGCGAAGGCGCCGAACTCGCATTCAGCTATCAGAACGAACGCATCAAGGATCGCGTCATCGCGCTCGCCGAGCAACTCGGTTCAAAGTTCGTGATGCCGATGGATGTCGCCATTGACGCCGAAATCGATGCAGCATTCGCGCGTCTGCGCGCGGAATGGGGCGCACTCGATGTCATCGTGCATTCGGTCGCCTTTGCGCCACGTGAAGCGCTGACCGGCGGCTTCGTGGAAGCGACTACGCGCGCGAATTTCGCCGCGGCGCACGACGTCTCGAGCTACAGCCTCACCGCGCTCGCGCGGGCTGGCCTGCCGCTGATGCATGGCCGGGCCGGCGCCTTGCTGACGCTGACTTACCTCGGCGCCGTGCGCTCCATTCCGTCCTACAACGTCATGGGGCTTGCGAAGGCGAGTCTCGAGGCCAATGTGCGATTCCTCGCCGCCGATCTCGGCGCCAAGGGTATCCGCGTCAATGCGATTTCAGCCGGCCCGATCAAGACCCTGGCGGCGGCCGGCATCCCGGGTTTTCGCAAGATGCTCGCCCATGTCGCGCAGACGGCGCCGCTCAAGCGCAATGTCACGATCGAGAACGTCGGCAACGCAGCAGCGTTTCTCTGTTCCGATCTGGCGGCTGGCATTACCGGCGAGACCTTGTACGTCGACTCAGGGTATTCACACGTTGGCATGAGCTTTCCGGAGTAACGCCAACGCGGGCGCTGCGCTGGCCTGGGCGCGCGGGGCATCCCTCGCTCGCTCAGAAGAACGGACATTCGCGCGCTCGGGACCCCGCCCGCCCAGATCAGCGCTGCGCGCGGCGGCATTCCAGCCGGTTCATGCGATCGGGTCAGTGAATGCGGGTGGCGGGCAAGGTCCGTCCGGACACCCGAGCAAGCGAATGTCCGTTCTTCTGAGCGAGCGAGGTTTGTCCGGACGGGCCGTAACGCGCTACCCGCTACCGCTTACTCGAACAGCTGCGGGTTGACGTCGACGTCCGCGTTGGCCCGCATCGAGACGACGTAGCCATTCGCGTCCCCCTGCGCCGCGCGTTCGCGTGCCTGGTTGCGCTCGGTCTGCGACTGGTCGGGCGGAAGTGCTGCGAGTGTGCCGCCCCGAACCGCGCTGACAGTCCAGATCGCGGTATCACCGTTGGCAAGCGTCGCCGTGCCGAACTGCGCCTTGCCCTTCGGCAGCGGCGCGCGAAACGCCGCCGTCTTGATCTCGGCCGGAATCTGCAGGTCGTCACGGCGCACGAGCTTGGGCAGCTGCGTCGCTGCTGGCGCCGGCAACTGCCAGGCCCGGGTCGTCGCTTCCCACGCGCCGCCCGCCGTCAATTCCGCCGCAACTGCCTTGGCACGCTCGGCCGCCAGTTTCTGCGCCGCAGCGATTCGCGCGGCCAATGCGACCTGTAACCCGACTTCCTCTAGCGCTCGCGGTCGCGCCGGTTCGTGGGCCGCGACACCGAACGCGACGACCCGGCCCGGCGCCAGTTCGATGGTGCGCAGTTCACGGCCCGCCAGCACGTCAGTTGCGAACACGGCCTCGGTCAGTGCCGGTGTCGCGCCGAGTTCGGTGCTGCCCGCGCGCGTGAAGCGCTCGATGCGCTTGATCTTCATGTTCAACTTGGCTGCGACCGCCGCCAGGTCGCCGGCCGCCTCGAAAGCCAGCGTGTCGAGTTCTTCCTGTGCATCGCCGAACGCCTTTTCGACTTCACTGCGGCGCAGTTCCGGTTCGAGTTCCGCGCGCACTTCCTCGAAGCTGCGAATCGATTCCGGGCTTACGGCCTCGAGCCGGATCACGTGAAAACCGAATTCGCTCTTCACTGGTCCACGGATCTCACCAGGCGTCATGCTCCACACCGCATCGCCGAAAGCCGCGACAAAATCGCCGCGCTCGGCGAATCCGAGATCACCGCCGGATTCCCGTGAGCCGGTATCGTCCGACAGCTCGCGTGCCAGTGCGCCGAAGTCCTCGCCGGCGCGCGCGCGATCGTAGGCGGCCTTGGCGCGCGCGAGCGCGGCGGCCTCATCGGCGCCGATCTCCACCAGGATGTGGCGCGCGTTGCGCCGCCCCACCGTCGTATAGCGATCCTGATTCGCCTGGTAGTACTCGCGCAGTTGCGGTTCATCGATCACGACCTCGGCAGCCAGCGTTTCGATATCGAGTTCCACGAAATCGACGGTGGCCCGTTCCTCGGTCATGTACATCTGCTGGTTGGCTTCGTAGTAGGTCTTGACGGCCGCGTCGTCGAGCGTGATCGAGCCCGTGAATTCCGTCGCCGGCACCACGACCCACGCGAGTTCGCGGGTTTCCAGGCGCAGCGCCACCGAGCGATCGAGCTCCGCGGGCAGCACGAACGCGGAATTGAACATGCCGCGGTCGACCTGGCGCGCGAGCACGAACTCCCGCTGCTCGGCCTCGAACTGGTCAGCCGACAAGTTGATCGAGCGCAGCGCCGCATGGTACGCATCCGCCGAGAATTCACCGCCGACCTGGAAGGCCGGGATATCGCGGATTGCGTCGAGCACCTGTTCGTCGCTCGCCTCAAAGCGGAGCTTGCGCGCGCGCTGACGGATCAGTTCGGCGCGGATTGCCTGTTCGAGAACTCGGGTCTGCAGGTCGGAGCGCATGTCTTCCGGCACGCCGGCCGCCCCGAATGCCGCCTCGTAGCGGGACAACTCGTCGCGATATGCGCGCTGCACATCCGCCACTGCGATCTCGCGGCCATTGACCTCGATCCCGCGCGCCTTGGTGAACGTGCCGACGCTGACATCAACACCCCAGAACACGAAGACCACGCCGAGTGCGACCAGGATCGTGATCGCGAAGATGCCTTTCAGTTTGTCGTGAATGGTCTGCAGCATGTTTTTCCAGAAAAGGGGACGTCCCCTTTTCTGCGGTCCAAAAAATCGGGGCGCTAGGTTAGCATGATTGGGTTTGGGCCTCGTAGCCCGGGAGTCCGCGATGCAGATTCGATCACTGTCGGTATTCGCCCTGGCGTTCGCGCTCGCGGCACCGGCATACGCAGCGTCACCGTCACGGCCGCTGTTCGCTCCGATCGACGTATTCGCGCTCGAATGGGCGAGCGAGCCACAGATTTCCCCGGACGGCTCCCAGGTCGCCTATGTGCGCTGGTCCTTCGACATCAAGACCGATATGCGCCGCAGCATGATCTGGATCGTCGGCAAGGATGGCTCGAATCATCGCCCGCTGATCGGCAGTGCCGCCAACGAGGCGAGCCCGCGCTGGTCGGCGGATGGATCGCGGGTCGCATTCGTTGCGAACGATACCGACGGCAGCGCACAGATCCACGTGCATTGGGTCGCGCAAGGGGTCACCTCGCGCGTCACCAACCTGACGGATGTGCCGTCGCGACTGGTCTGGTCGCCCGATGGCAAGACGCTCGCGTTTGCGATGCGCGTGCCGACCCGGCGCGAGCCACTCAAGGTCAAGCTGCCGGAAGCGCCGAAGGGCGCGAAGTGGGCCGATCCGGTGCAGGCCATCGACCGCATGGTCTATCGCGCCGACGGTGAAGGCTTCCTGCCGGATGCATTCCGCCAGGTGTTCGTGGTGCCGGCCGATGGCGGATCGGCGCGGCAGTTGACCGAGGGGCCTTGGCAGCACGATGAACTGGCCTGGACGCCGGATGGCCGCGAGCTGCTGGTCGCGGCGAATCGCCGGCCGGACGCGGATATTGAGCCTCGCGACACCGAGCTTCACGCGATCGACCTCGCGACCGGCGCGATCCGCGCGCTGACCCAGCGCTTCGGCCCGGATGGCACTCCGGCGCTCTCGCCCGATGGCCGCCACATCGCCTACACGGGGTTCGACGACCGCTACCAGGGCTATCAGCGTGCCCGCCTTTACCTGATGCGCCGCGACACCGGCGAGATCCGGGAACTCGCCGCGGACCTTGACCGCGGTATCGAGAACCCGATCTGGAGCCGCGACGGACGCAGCATTTACATCCAGTACGACGATCAGGGGACCACGCGCGTTGCGGCGGTCGATCTCGCGGGCCGCGTCACCAACCTGATCGACGATCTCGGCGGCGAGGGCTGGTCACGCCCCTATGGCGGCGGCTCGTTCTCGGTCGCGCGCGACGGCACGATCGCCTATAGCGCGAACGAGGCGCTGGCGCCGGCGGACGTCGGCCTGCTCGAACCGGGCAAGACGCGCCGGCTGACGCAGTTGAATGCCGACCTGCTCGGCCAGCGCGAACTCGGACGTATCGAGGAAATCTGGAGCACGTCGGCCGTGGACGGGCGCCGCATCCAGAGTTGGCTGATGCGCCCGCCTGGATACGACGCGTCGAAGAAGTATCCGCTGATCCTCGAGATCCACGGCGGCCCGTTCCAGAATTACGGCCCGCGCTTTGCTGCGGAACTGCAACTCTATGCGGCCGCGGGCTATGCCGTGCTGTTCTCGAATCCGCGTGGCAGTACCAGTTACGGCGAGGAGTTCGGCAACCTGATCCACCACGCCTACCCGGGGCGGGACTACAACGATCTCATGTCGGCGGTGGATGCGGCGATTGCGAGCGGCGGCATCGACGGCGAGCGGCTGTTCGTCACCGGCGGCAGCGGCGGCGGCGTGCTGACCGCCTGGATCGTCGGCACGACCGGGCGGTTCCGCGCGGCTGCCGTGCAGAAGCCCGTGATCAACTGGGCCAGTTTCGTGCTGACCGCGGACGCCACCAACTTCTTCTACAAGTACTGGTTCCCCGCGCCGCCCTGGGAGGATTACCAGGCCTACTGGCGCCGCTCGCCCCTGTCGCTGGTCGGCAATGTCACGACACCGACCCTGGTCGTGACCGGCGAGCAGGACTACCGCACGCCGATGTCGGAATCCGAGCAGTACTACCAGGCACTGCGGCTGCGCGGCATCGACACCCTGCTGGTGCGCGTCCCCGGCGCCTCCCACTCCCTCGACGTCCGCCCCAGCCTCCTGAACGCACGCATCGCCTACATCCTCGCCTGGTTCGCCAAGCACGACCCCGCTGCGCCGCCGCCCGCAGCCGGCGCGGCCGGGCCGCGCCAGCCGAGCGAGCCGACCTCGCGAGCGAGTGAGTAGCGCGTCTGGCGGGCCTGCGCGGGGCGAACTCCCGAGCGAGTGACTAAGTTCCGGCGGAACGAGAGAGGGAGAGTCGCCACGCGCAAGGCCGCCAGAAACGAAAAAGGGTCGTCATTGCTGACGACCCTGGTCGAGATGATTGGCGGAGCGGACGGGACTCGAACCCGCGACCCCCGGCGTGACAGGCCGGTATTCTAACCAACTGAACTACCGCTCCAATTTTGGTGGGTGCTGAGGGTTTCGAACCCCCGACCCTCGCCTTGTAAGGGCGATGCTCTACCGCTGAG